>NZ_JAXGFQ010000001.1:0-257528 GCF_051020825.1 Moorella naiadis (nom. illeg.) | reverse complement strand
AATGCCATTTTTGATGTCAAAGAGCGATTGCGTACCTGGCATGAGTTAGTTATTTTGGGGTTCTTGCACCAGAATCATAGCATGGAAAACAAGTACGGAAATTATGGTAGATGGGAATCTCCGCAGCCTTTTTGGTGCTGCTGGCGCATTGAACAGAAAACGGGGCGGGGAGAGGAAAATTTTTCATGGGCAGGCAAGTCGAGATTACTAAATTGTCCAGCCGGGGGCAGGTGGTGATCCCCAAGGATATCCGGCGGCAGCTGGGCTGGGAGACCGGCGACCATATGGCCGTGGAGGTGCGGGGGGATACGGTTGTCTTGCGGCGCCTGCTGCTGGAGGAGTATCCGGAGGAACCGGCCAGGGTTAGCCTGGTGAAATAGCGCCCTTTTATTTTACTTTGCTTATGACTCAGTACTTGATTAACTTGTCGGAACCAGGGCCGTCCCTATGAACGGCTCTTTATTTTTTTGGTTAAATTTCTCTCTTCGTGCAGGAATTTGGCAAAATGTGTTGAATAAATACCGCAAGTAGCCAAGGTAAAACTTTCTTACCAGGAGCGTCAAGGGCAAGCTCCCTGAAAGGGGACGCGCGCAAAGCCATGGGTCTAAGGTCCGCAACGCCAGGCAGAGGGCACCTTCGGTTAAACCGGGGGTCCCTGCGGTAGTTGCCGGGCGGGCGGACTAAGATTGCCAGGCTGCCGTTACCGGTTTTATATTGCCCGGGAACGGGCATTTTTTATAGGACCTTAGTCCTAGGAAAATTTGGGCCTTTAGTCTGATACCAAAATTCCCATGGAAATGCTAAAGTGTTAACTGTTGGAGAATCAGCTCGATTTTTCCGGAAAAAGGGGGTAATTTAGGTGTTCATGACGCCGGCCATGTACGTCCTGGAAAAATCTTTGGACGCGGCCACCCTGCGCCAGCGGACCATTGCCCATAATATCGCCAACGTTAATACCCCCGGCTTTAAACGTTATGAGGTGTCCTTTGAGGGACAGCTCCGCCAGGCCCTGGGACTGGAACCGGATTTACCCCTCTACCGGACCAACCCCTATCACCTGCCGGTGGGAGGCGGGGACCTCAATCCTCAAGTTATCCAAGACAACACCACTACCATGCGCGAGGACGGTAATAACGTCGACATCGACCGGGAGATGGTGGATCTGGCTCAGAACAGCCTGAATTTCAACTTTGCCGCCCAGCAGCTCAATACCCGCCTGGCCATGCTGCGTTATGTGATTAACGAGGGCCGCCGTTAGGAAAGGCAAACCTTTAATCAATGGGGATCCCGCAAGGGCGCTAACGTAACCCCTTGCTGTTATGAACAGTTGGGACCGTTAGCCTGTGTCTTCGTTAGGCGATAAACCTCGGGAGGGAGAAAGATTGGAGTTACTGCCTGCCTTAGCCATCAGTTCCTCCGGCCTCACGGCGGAGCGATTGCGCCTGGATCTCATCGCCAACAACCTGGCCAACATTAATACCACCCGCACGCCCCGGGGCGGCCCTTACCGGCGGCAGGTGCCAATTTTCGCCGAGAAGCTGCGGGAAGCTATGGGGTCAGGTCCAGGAACCGGGCCGGTGGCCGGATCGCCGCCCGACCAAGCTCCCGGCCGAGGCGTGGAAGTGGCGGTCATCGCCGAGGATAACTCCCCGCCGCGCCTGGTCTACGACCCGTCCCACCCGGACGCCGATGCCAATGGCTATGTTCATTTGCCCAATATCAACATCGTCAACGAAATGGTGGACATGATCACCGCCAGCCGGGCCTACGAGGCTAACGTGACAGCTTTAAACGCCGCCAAGGCCATGACCTTGAAGGCCCTCGAGATCGGTCGCTAGATTGTCATCCCATCCTACTTTCAGTCGGAGGTAATATTCCTATGCTCGTTAACCCCGTATCCCTATTGATGCCGGCGCCCCTCCAGGAGACCCGGCAGGCGGCGCCATCCCCCGGCGGTACTGAGGCCGTGGCCCGTTCCTTCAGCGATCTCCTGCGGCAGAAGCTGGGCGAACTGAACAGCCTGCAGCAGCAGGCCGACGCCCTGACCCAGGAGTATCTGGCCGGCCAGGTCCAGGACGTCCATCAGGTCATGCTGGCTCTGGAGCAGGCCAATCTCTCCCTGCAACTGGCCATGCAAGTACGTAACAAGGCGGTCGAGGCTTACCAGGAGATCTCCCGTATGCAGGTTTAAACCATAACTAAATACAATATATAACCGCAGGGAGCCCAGCATGAAGATTGCCGACATCCGCGACAAGTTAAAAACCTTCTGGCAGGATCTCACCCCGGCGAAACGTTCGGCCCTGCTGGCGGTGGTGATCGCCGCCCTGGCGGCCGCCGTCTTTTTGGTGCAGTGGCTGGCCAGGCCCCAGTACGCGCCCCTTTTCGCCAACATGCAGCAACAGGACGCCGCGGCCGTCACGGCCAAATTGAAAGAAATGAAGGTGCCCTACCGCCTGACGGGTGACGGTACCACCATTGAGGTGCCCAAAGACCAGCTTTACCAGCTGCGTTTGGATCTGGCCAGCGCCGGGGTCCTGAACAGCGGTCAGGGTTTTGAACTATTTGATCAGAATAAACTGGGGATGACGGACTTTGAGCGCAACCTGGACTACCAGCGGGCGCTACAGGAGGAACTGCGGCGCACTATTATAACCTTGAATGAAGTCGAAGACGCCCGGGTACACCTGGTCATCCCCCAGCCCAGCGTTTTCCTCAAGGAACAGCAGCCCCCCTCAGCGGCCGTCGTCCTGAAGCTGAAGCCCCTGGCCCGGCTGAAGCCGGAGCAAGTGAAGGGTATCATGGAGTTGATCGCCGCCAGCGTGGCCGGCTTGAAACTGGAAAACATCCGCGTCATTGATATGTACGGTAATGTCTTGAGCGACGGCCTCGCCGACAGCCAGACCGCCCCCATCGGCCAGAAGCAGCAGACCCAAATGGAGCTGAAGCGACAGTACGAAAAGGACCTGGAGCAGCGGCTGCAGTCCATGCTTACCCAGATCCTGGGGCCAGGGAAGGCCGTGGCCATGGTGACGGCCGACCTGAACTTCGACCAGCAGGAAATCAACCAGACTACCTGGGGCAAGCAGGGGGCCCTCCGGAGCGAGCAGATTAAAACCAGCCAGGGGACTACCGGCGGTGGCGCCGCCGGCGCTGCGGGGACGCCGGCCAACAACCAGCCCCCCGTCTACCAGGCCGTCAACCCCGCCACCGGCAACTATAACACGAGTGATACCGTCCACAACTACGAGCTGGATAAAACCGACACCCATACCGTCGTCGCCCCCGGGCAGGTGCGGCGCCTATCCACCTCCGTGGCCGTCAACGGCCCGGTGACCCCGGCTGTGAATGCCCAGATCCAGCAGATCGTCAGCGCCGCCGTGGGGTACCAGCCGACCCGGGGTGACCAGATTAACGTTACCAGCTTGCCCTTTGACAACTCCCTGCAGCAGCAGATGGCCGCCGACCAGGCTGCTCTGCAGCAGCGCCAGCAGATGCTGCGCCGGTACCTCCTCTGGGGTACGGTAGGGCTGGTGGCCCTGGCCCTGCTGTTGACCCTTATCGTTCTCTTGGTGCGGCGCCGGCGCCAAGTGGCTGCGGCAGAGCCCCTGTTGGCTACCGAGCCCCTGCCGGCCGGCGTACCGGTAGAACCCCTGGAGGTGGAACCCCTGCAACCTGTGGAGCCGGTATCACCGGAGGACCCGGAAAAGCAGCGCCAGGAAGCCCAGCGCAAGGCCAAACAAGAGCGGCTGCAAGAGATCATTCGCCAGCGGCCGGAGGATGTGGCTTTATTACTCCGGGCCTGGCTGGCCGAGGATTAGAGGTGGCTTGATTGGCGAAGCAAAAGGCCCTGACCGGGCTGGAGAAGGCAGCTATTTTCCTAATTACCGTCGGCCCGGAGCTGTCATCTCTGATCCTAAAACAGATGGGCCAGGAAGACATCGAGCGCATTACCTACCAAATAGCCAACACGACTTCCGTTGACCCGACGACCAAGCAGCAGATAATCGACGAGTTTCTGGAGCTCAACGACGCCCAGCAGTTTATGCTCCAGGGGGGCATCAAGTACGCCCGGGAGGTCTTGGAGAAAGCCGTCGGCCCGGCCCGGGCGGCGGAGATTATCAAAAAGCTCCTGGCCACCTCCAAGATTCGCCCCTTTAATATGATTCGCAAGGCCGACCCCAAGCAGCTGGTCAACTTCATCTATAACGAGCACCCCCAGACCATCGCCCTTATCCTGGCCTATCTGGAACCGGAGCAGGCCTCGGTGGTCCTGGGCGCCCTCCCCGACCAGCTACAGGCCGACGTGGCCAAGCGGATCGCCATTATGGAACGGACCTCGCCGGAGACGGTGCGCGAGCTGGAGGGCATCCTCGAGCAGCGCCTGTCCTCGGTGGTCGACCAAGACTTCGCCGTCGCCGGCGGGGTCAAGAGTTTGGTCGACATTCTGAACCGGGCCGACCGGGGCACAGAGAGAACCATTCTGGAATCCCTGGAGCAGGACGACCCCGAACTGGCCGACGAGATCAGGAAGCGCATGTTTGTCTTTGAGGATATCCTTACCCTGGACGACAACTCCATCCGGCGGGTGCTGCGGGAGGTTGACCTTAAAGACCTGGCCCTGGCCCTCAAGGCGGCCAGCGAAGATGTGGCCAGCCGCATCTACCGCAACCTCTCCAAGCGGGCCGGGGAAATGCTCAAAGAGGACATCGAGTACATGGGCCCGGCGCGCCTGCGGGACGTGGAAGAGGCCCAGCAGCGCATTGTCCAGATTATCCGCCGTTTAGACGAAGCCGGCGAGATTATCATCGCCCGGGGAGGCGAAGACGCCATTGTGGTGTAGGGTGCTGAAAGAAGCCAGGCCTGTCAGGGAGGAAAGGGTTATTCCCTTGCGGGTCCTGAAACTGGTGCCGCCGCCGCAAGCAACCGCACCTGCCGAACTGGGGGAGGCGGCTGCGGAACCCACTTTAGCTGAAGACCAGACGGCCGTGGCCCGGGCGCAGGTGGCCGCCGTCCGGGAAGAGGCTGCTGCCATCTTAGCACGGGCCCGCCAGGAAGCAGAGGAGATTAAGGCCAGAACCCTGGCGGAGCGGGAGGAGGTCCTGGCTGAAGGCCGGGCCGCCGGCCAAGAACAGGGCTACCAGGAGGGCCTGGCCCGGGCGGAAGAGGAGGCCGCCGCCATCCGCCGGGAAGCGGATACCCTGCGGCAGGAGGCCCGCCAGGTCCTGGCGGAAGCGCAGCGGAACTACCAGGAAACCATCACCGCCGTCGAAGGAGCGATCATCGACCTGGCCCAGACCATCGCCGCCCGGATCATCGGCCGGGAGATAGAGCTACGGCCCGACCTGATCCTGGAGATCGCCCGCCCGGCCATCCGCCAGGTGGCCGAAGGCCAGCATTACACGATTTACGCCGCCCCGGACGCCGCTGAGGTCATCCGCGAGCACCGCCAGGAACTCCTGGCCGAGGCGGCCCCCGGTGCCCGGCTCCAGGTGGTGGCCGACCCCGGGTTTAAGGCCGGGGGTTGCCGGATCGAAACGGAAAACGGTTTTATCGATGCCAGTGTCGACACCCAGCTGGCAGAAGTGAAGCAGATCCTGCGGGCGGATCACAAGGCAGCTCAAGAGCTGCCGTCAGCGGAGGAAAGGCTTTACAGGGAAGGTGAACGGCCGTGAGCCTGGCACCAGATTTGACCCCTTACAAAGAGCGCCTGGCCGGAGCCAGCCTCTGGCGCCGGGGTGGCAAGGTCACCCGGGTGACGGGCTTGACCATTGAGTGCCGGGGCCTGAAGGCGGCCGTCGGCGAACTCTGCCAGATTTACAACAACGGCTCGGGTCCCATTGTGGCCGAGGTAGTTGGTTTCCGGGAGGAAGTGACCCTCCTGATGCCCCTGGGGGAATTGGAGGGCATCGGTCCCGGCTGCCGGGTTATAGCCACCGGCCGCGGCCACTACATCCACGTGGGCGCCGGGTTCCTGGGCCGGGTTTTGGACGGCTTGGGCCGCTCCCTGGACGGCACTCTCCTGGTGGGGGGTGATCCCCAGCCGGTCAATAACCGGCCGCCCAACCCCCTCTCCCGGCGGCGGATCAAAGAGGTTCTGGCCACGGGGGTCAAGGCCATCGACGCCCTCCTGACCTGCGGCTGCGGCCAACGGGTAGGCATCTTCGCCGGCAGCGGCGTGGGCAAGAGCACCCTCCTGGGGATGATTGCCCGCCACAGCACCGCCGATATCAACGTCATCGCCCTTATCGGCGAGCGCGGCCGGGAGGTGCGGGACTTTATCGAGGGCGACCTGGGGCCCGATGGCCTGGCGCGGTCAATCGTCGTCGCCGCCACCTCCGACCAGCCGGCCCTAGTGCGGATCAAGGGCGCCTTTACCGCCACAGCCATAGCCGAGTACTTCCGCGACCAGGGGCAGAACGTCCTGCTGATGATGGACTCCCTCACCCGTTTCGCCATCGCCCAGCGGGAGGTGGGCCTGGCCATCGGCGAACCACCTACGACCCGGGGCTATACCCCTTCGGTCTTCGCCTCCCTGCCCAAACTGGTGGAACGGGCCGGCAACAGCGAAGCCGGCTCTATTACCGGACTGTATACAGTCCTGGTGGAAGGCGACGACATGAACGAGCCCGTGGCCGATACCGTCCGCGGCCTCCTGGACGGCCACATCGTCCTGACCCGTAAGCTGGCGGCCCGGAACCACTACCCGGCCATTGACGTCCTCCAGAGCATCAGTCGTCTCATGCCGGAGATTACCTCCGCGGAGCAGTGGGAGCAGGCCGGCCGGCTGCGGGACCTCCTGGCGGCCTATGAAGAAGCGGCTGATTTGATTGAAATCGGTGCCTACCAGGCAGGCTCTAACCCGCGGGTGGACGCGGCCCTGAAACACTACGACGCTATCCAGTCCTTCCTGCGCCAGGGCAAGGATGAATACTCCGACTATAACGCCACCCTGGCGACCATGGCGGGGATTTTTAGCTAGACGCACCCTTGTTACACATTTCCATCCTTTCCATCCTTCTGCTGCTGCCGCCCGGCGGCCTGGGCGGTAAATTTCCAGGTAGAAAGGGGTAACCCATGGCTCGTTTTCAGTTTTCCCTCGAGAAGGTGCGCGCCTACCGGAGCTCCCTGGAAAAACAGCTCAAGCTGCAACTGGCCGAGGCCCGGTGCCGCCAGGAGGAAGCCGAGGCCTGCCTGAACCGTTACCGGGAGATGCGCGCCGGCTGCCCGGTGATCCGGGGTGCCGTGGCCGGGGCGGATCTCCTCCGGGAAGCCACCTATATCGAGGCCCTGGACGGCCGCATCGCCGGCCAGCAGGCAGAGGTGGCCCGGGTGAGCCAGGTTGTCAACAAGCGGCGGGACCAGGTCCAGGAGGCCATGCAGGAGCGCAAGGTCCTGGACCGCCTGCGGGAACGCCAGCTCCAGGCCTACCGGTACGTTGTGACCCATGAAGAGCAGAAGCAGATTGATGAAACGGCCGGTAACCGCTACTTCCGGGGAATGAAGGAGTAGCCGCACCATATTTTTCGGCGAAAGGAGGTGAAATCATGACCGTGGAATCGTTGGTAAGAACTAACAATACCAGCTTCCCCTTGCTGGCAGCTCGCAGCCGGGGCCGATACGGGGAAGGAGCCGGAGACTTCGGTTCCCTCCTGGCAGGTCTCCTGCAGCAGGCCTCTTCATTCATGCCGGCTGGCGGCCTGGCGGCGGCCTATGGGGAACCGTCATACCGGCTGCCCGATTTCCAACTTGGAGGATATGGGCCGGACCGCTCCGCACCTAAACCGGGAGAAGAAGCCTATTCCCGCCCGGAAGCCGGCGCCTGGAGCCGGCTTAATGGCCTGAGCAATCGCTATGACGGCAGTGATGAACAAACCATAGCGGCCGGGTCCCGGGGCCGGGAAGAAGTAGCAGCTACACAGGGTACCCGGGCCGGCGAGGCGCAGCCTGCCTCCGCCGGGGAGAAGGCATCCAGCCAGGCCGGTGATCTCGGGGGAAATGAGGGCCAGAAGCCAGCTGCCGACCAGGTTGGCCAAGCCGGGAAAAATGGTGACGACAAAGGAAAAGCTGCCGGCTCCGATGGCACCAGCGGCGCTGCCCCTGCAGACCAGAAAGCGGCAACTAGTAGCAGCAAATCCCCGGCTACTGTAAGTTCAGCCGGTAAAGCCGGGACACCTGGCACTAAAAGGCACGGCACTACCGGGCAGGTCGACAACAGCGACGATCTGAACGGGACGGCCGGGAAGCAGGCCGACCCCGGAGCCCCAGGGACGCCATCCGCGGCCGGCCGTCAGCCGGAAGCGGCCGGAAAACCCACCCTTGGCAAGGCAGGCCTGGACGGCCAAACCCCAACGTCGGCAGCGGGAGCCGGCCGGCCAGGAGAGCAACAAGCCGTAGCTGGGAATAGGGCTAGAAACGGCCTGAACTCGGCCACCGCCAAAGGAGAGGAAGCCCGCATAGCAGGCGCAGCGGCTAAAGCCGGCGCTAAAGCCGGACAACCAGTGCTGGCAGCCAGGCACGGAGCAAGCACTGTTAATGCTGGCGTTACGCAGGCCGGGAACGAAAGGGCCGGCAGTCCCGGGAATACCACTAATCCCGGCAGTACTGGTAAGGCCGACACCGCCGCAGGTAGTCAAACCTTAATTCCCGGCAGCCAGCTGGCTATGAAGGACGGCCCCTTAGCGGCACCCGGAGTGGCTAACCAGGGCGCAGCAATAGCAGCCGGCCAGGCGGGGACAGCCGGTAGTAGCGCCGGCAACCGGGGTTCCGCCAGCCACCAGGAGCCAGGGGGGATCCTCCACGGCAGCGGCTCCGGGGTTACGGACAACAGCCAGACTACGGCGGGACCGGTGAGTTTCACGGCTGTGCTGGAGGGCAATAACCTGCCGGCTAACGGCCAGACGGCCGGGGTGACCAACCTACCGGAGGTCATCGCCAGCGCTTTAACGGCGGCCCGCCTGGCCCGTACTGGCAGCCAGCGGGAACTAGAGCTCCAGCTGCAGCCGGAGAACCTGGGGAGCCTGAAGTTGCGGGCTTCCCTGGAGGGGGGCCGGATAAACCTCCACCTGCTGGTGGAAAGCGGCGAGGCTGCCCGGGCCCTCCAGGCGGCGGTGCCGGAGATGCGCCAGGCCGTAGCCGGCCAGGGTTTACGGCTGGACCAGGTTCAGGTCCAGGTCGGCGGTGACGGCCAGGCGGGGGAACACCAGAACGGCAGCAATGGAGGCTATCACCAGGACAGCGGCCGGCAGCCCCAGTCACCGCTGTGGCCGGAGGCCGCTATAACCAGGGACACTACCGGCAATTACCACTTGAACTACCTGGCCTGAAATGTTTTGGCAGTGTAGCGAGTACCTTGTGGAAGGGGGTATTTACATGAACGTCAGCAGCGTAATGGCGACGGCCAGCCAGGGAACTACGGGAGCAACGGCCACGGCACCCACCAAGGGCCTGGGCAAAGACGATTTCCTGAAACTCTTGGCAGCCCAGCTGGAAAATCAGGATCCCCTAAGCCCCATGAGCAATACCGACTTCATCGCCCAGATGGCCCAGTTCAGCGCCCTGGAACAAATGAACAACCTGAACGATAGTTTTAACCGGGTCCAGCAGGAACTGCAGGCAGCCATGACCCTGCAGGCGGTATCTTTAATCGGCAAAGAAGTAACTGCCAAAGTAAACGATCAGACCCTGCAGGGCACGGTAGAAAAGGTCAACTTGAACGGGGACGGGGCCATGTTGACAGTCAACGGGCAGCAGGTGCCCTTGAGCGCCGTGACGGAGGTCGGCCCGGCTGCACCTGCAGGTAGGTGATTTTTGGTTGAGCGGCATTAATTGGCGCGGGTTGACGCCCTTGCAGGCGCCGCTGCCCGGGACAGCCCCTAGCAGACGCTCGGGCGAGCGGCCGGCTAAAAGCCTGGAGCCACCCGGAGGTTTCCAGGCCGTCCTTCAGGAGCAGATGGCGGGCCTAAAATTCTCCCGCCACGCCAGCGAGCGCCTAGAGAGCCGGCAGATAACCCTCTCGCCGCAGCAAATGGCCCGCCTGGAGCAGGGCGTCGCCAACGCCGCTGGTAAAGGAGCGCGGGAGTCCCTGGTCCTGCTGGACGACCTGGCCCTGGTGGTCAGCGTTAAAAACCGCACGGTTATCACCGCAGCTAACAGGCAGGATCTGCGGGAGAACGTCTTTACCAACATCGACAGCGCCGTTTTGCTCTAAGCAAGCGTCACTTTTGTCCGCTGTAGCGGCCATGGCAACCGACCATGAGACTCTGAATGGTGAGCCAGCGCTTCCTTAGCCCGCTACCGGCAGCCGGAGGATGGTGGCTGCCAGGCTGCATGGCTGAAGCTAAAGATGGCGTTTTGCGAGTTGCCTTTTTACCAGGGCCGGACCCCTAAGGGGAGGCCTGCCGGCCGCCGATTGACCGAGGCGGCCCACCAGGAAAGGGGGAATTTAACCATGATGCGTTCCCTTTATTCCGGAGTATCCGGATTACGTACCCACCAGACCCGCATGGACGTCATCGGCGACAACATCGCCAATGTCAATACCGTAGGCTTTAAGCGTAGCACCGTAACCTTTAAGGACGTCTTCTACCAGACCCTGCGCGGCGGCTCGGCCGGTGGTGCAGGAACTGGCGGAACCAATCCCCAGCAAATAGGTTTAGGCGTTACCATGGGAAGCATCGATGTGGTCCAAACCCAGGGCGCTGCAGCTTCCACCGGTAACGGTACGGACCTGATGATTCAAGGTGATGGGTTCTTTCAGGTAAAGGATTCAAGTGGAAAGATCTATTACACCCGTGCTGGCAACTTTCATTTTGATAATAGCGGCAACCTTGTTACCCCGGATGGTTTTATTGTTCAAGGAAGTAGTGGGGACATTAATATTGGAACAGACGCTACCAGCTATAGTATTGATAAGTATGGAAATGTATATAAAAACGGTAGTACAACTCCTATAAACCAAATACAATTAGCTAGATTTAGTAATCCTTCTGGATTAGTTAAAGTGGGTAGTAACTTGTATATTGATAGTGCCAGTGCAGGTACGGCCACAAAAGATGTTGCCGGCAGCACGAATTTTCCCAACACCACCATCATCCCCTCGGCCCTGGAGATGTCCAACGTCGACCTGGCCCAGGAGTTTACCGATATGATCATCACCGAGCGCGGCTTCCAGGCCAACGCCCGGACCATCACCACCTCCGACCAGATGCTCCAGGAGCTGGTTAACCTGAAGCGATAGTTATGTAGGCAAAAACCGATTGAATGGAGTTTAACTAGCGAGGGCGGGTTACCGGCACGGGCTTTGCCGGTGACCTGTCCCGCCGGTATTGAGCCGCTACTTGGTAGAACCCGTGGGAGTTATCTCCGGAGGTCGACACACCGGAAGCAGGCGTAGAAGAATGAGTGGTGCTCCCCTTGGTTACCTCTCACTTCATTACATATAGGGGGCGGTAGAGCTATGATCAAGGTCACTACCCTGGATAAGCGGGAAATGGTCCTTAATGCGGAACTCATTGAGCGCATCGAAAGCGTCCCCGAAACGGTTATAACCCTGACCAGCGGCAAAAAGATCCTGGTGACCCAGACGGCGGCGGAGATTGTGGAACTAGTAATCGCTTACCGGCGCCGGATTCTCCAGCCGGTCGAACTCCGGGATTAGGTGAAGTAGAGTTTGCGGCATCGTGACTGGCAGGTAGATGCTGGTCGAACATAGAGCGGAAAACCGGCGCGTAGTATTACTCCTGGGGATGACCAATAACCCAGCAGACCAACGGGAAAGAGGTGTATTAGAGTGCCCCCTAGAGAAACAGCAGAAAAGACCGTAGAAAAGGTGGTGGAGCCCAAGGAAGGCCGCGGCCAGCAGTTGTTGACTATCGTGTTACTGCTGGTGGTCCTGCTTCTAAGCGGCGGTTATGTTTATACCTTTTTCTTCAGCAACAGCAGCCGCGGTAATGCAGCGCCGGCGGCCAGCGCCTCGCAGGTGAGCATGCAGCAGCAGAGCCTGGACAGCATCGTCGTCAACCTGGCCGACCCGGGCCTGCACCGCTACCTGCGGACCAAGATTACCCTGGAATATAGCGACCCCAAGCTGGCGACGGAGCTGGGCGAAAAGCTCTACCGCATCAAGGACACAGTTATCTCCGTCCTGCGGAGCAAAAAGACCGACGACCTGCAGAATGAGGAAGCCTTAAAGCGGGAACTGCTGACGGCTATCAACGCCCAGTTGAGCAGCGGCCAGGTCAAGGCCCTTTATTTCGAGGAGTTCCTGGTCCAGTAGGGTCATCTGAGCTGTTTAACCCGGTGCTGCGATTATGCGGTAAGGAGATTATTTATGGGCTTAACGGACGAGGAGATTCAAAGATTATTGCAGGCTATGGAAGCAGGGGAGGACCAGCCGCGGGTGGAGAAGGCCCGCTTTGCCCCCCTGCAGCCGGGAGCGGTGGCCGGTGGGCCGGCCAGCTTCAAGCGGATAGCTGATGTTCCCTTGCGCTTGAAAGCCGAACTGGGCCGGACCCGCCTCAAGGTCAAGGAGATCCTGGACCTGAAGGAGGGTTCCTTGATTGTCCTGGATAAGCTGGCGGGGGAACCGGTGGAGCTGCTGGTTAACGGCACCCCCCTGGCCAGGGGCGAGGTCGTGGTGATTAATGAGGCCTTCGGCGTCCGGATTAACACCCTAGCCGCCGGCGAGGAAGAAGGTCAAAGTCAGGATGGATCATGATCTCCTCTGGGGCCTGGTGCGGGTAGCCATCTTCCTGCCCCTGGTTGCGCTGCTGGCCTACTTGACGGTACGCCTGGGCTTCGGTCAGGCCACGGGGCTGGCGGCAGGGTCCGGCGAATTGCGGCTGATTGAACGCCTGCAGTTGAGCAACAAGTCCGGGCTGGCCGTCGTCCGCTGTGGGGAGAGGTATTTCCTGCTTGGACTGGGAGAGGGACCGCCGGCCTTGCTGGCGGAATTGCCCGATTACCCAGCGACGGCAGCGGCCGGCGACGTCAAGGTTTTGCCCGTCCAAACCCTGGACACCCGGGGGGGAGAAGACCTTTTGGCTGGCGAAAAAGAACCGGTGCTGCGCTTATTAAAGGGCGGCTGGCAGAGGCTTAAGGGCCATGATAAATAAAGCGAGGGAGCCTGTCTGCTGTGGGGTTATCCGGACAGAGGCGCAGCCAGCAGCCCTTGCAGCCCTTGATAAAGGGGAGAAATCTTCCCTTGGAGCACCAGTTCGTACCCCTAACTTGAAAGGCGATAAAACCGTAAAGCCCAGGGGCGGCTGGAGCTTTTCACCTGATCGCCAAGAGTGGCAGCTAATCCGGGTAAGTGGGGCCTGCCTGCTCTTCCTGGCTTTGATGGTGCTGGGGTTAAAACCGGCCCAGGCCCAGCCGGTGCCCCTGCCCCAGGTGAACCTGAACCTGGGCCAGACCACGGACCCGCGCCAGGTGGTGGACACCGTCAGGCTCCTGGTGCTGCTGACGGTCCTGGCCCTGGCCCCGGCCCTGGTCCTGATGCTGACTTCCTTCACCAGGATCATTGTGGTCCTTTCCTTTGTCCGTAGCGCCCTGGCCACCCAGCAAACACCGCCCAACCAGATCCTGATTGGCCTGGCCCTGTTCCTCACCTTCTTTATCATGGCACCGGTCTACAACCAGGTAAAGACCCAGGCCATCGACCCCTACCTGGCCGGGCAAATCACCCAGGAACAGGCCCTGGCGGCGGGGACCAGGCCGGTGCGGGAGTTCATGTACCGCCAGACGCGGGAGAAAGACCTGGCCTTATTCGTCCATATGTCCGGTATGGCCCAGCCCCGCACCCGGGACGACGTGCCCCTGCATATCCTGATCCCAGCCTTTATCATCAGCGAGCTGAAAACAGCCTTTCAGATGGGCTTTTTGATCTATATCCCGTTTCTGATTATTGACCTGGTGATCGCCAGCACCCTCATGGCCATGGGCATGTTTATGGTACCGCCGGTCATGATCTCCCTGCCCTTCAAGCTCATGCTCTTCGTCCTGGTAGACGGCTGGTACCTGGTGGTCAAGTCCCTGCTGGAGAGTTTTTAAATCGGGGGGGAGAACTATGACCCAGGAGTTTGTCATTCACCTGGCCCGGGAGGCCCTGACCACGGCCCTGCTGCTGGCGGCACCGGCCCTGGGATTAAGCCTCATCGTCGGCGTGGGGATCAGCATCCTCCAGGCGACCACCCAGATTCAGGAGCAGACCCTGACCTTCGTGCCCAAGATTGTGGCCGTCATCCTGGGGATGCTCCTCCTGGGGTCCTGGATGCTCAACACCCTGATCCAGTTTACCGCCAACATCTTCGGCAACCTGGGCGCCCTGGTGAAGTAGGGATGGCGGGGCCTGGAGCCTTTACCCGCTAGCCCGCTATAGGCTTAACCAGCGACAACCATTTTCGGTAGAACCCATCTGCGGAGGTAACTCATGAGCTATTTGACCCAGGCGGAGGTATTTTTCCTGGTCCTGGTCCGGACAACGGCCTTTTTCGTGACGGCGCCCTTTTTCGGCATCCGCGGGGTCCCGGCCCTGGTGAAGGCCGGCCTGGGTTTCCTGGTGGCCATCCTGCTGCTGCCGGTCCTGCCGTCAGGGCAGCCAACCTTCAGTAGCGGCTGGCTCTACGCCCTGGCCGCTTTAAACGAATCCCTGGCCGGCCTGGCCCTGGGTTACCTGGCCAACTTGATCTTCAGCGCCATCCAGATTGCCGGCCAGCTGTTAGATATCCATATGGGCCTGGCCATGGCCAGCCTCTTTGATCCCCAGAATGCCACCACTACTACCATTATGGGCCAATTCTTCGCTATCCTGGGGTTGCTCCTTTTCTTCCAGCTGGACGGTCACCACACCCTGCTCCTGGCCCTCCAGGAGAGCTTCCGCCTGCTGCCCCTGGGCGGGGTCCAGTTCAGTGGCGATGTGGTCTGGGCTGTGGTCAAGCTCTTTACCGGCACCTTTGCCCTGGCCCTGCAGATAGCCGCCCCGGTCATCGCCGTCCTGCTAATTGCCGACTTGGCCCTGAGCCTGGTGGCCCGGACGGTACCCCAGCTCAACGTCTTTATCCTGGGGTTTCCCTTGAAGGTGGGCCTGGGGCTGTTGGTCCTGATCGCCATCCTGCCCCTGCTGGCTACGGTCTTCAGCAATCTCTTCAGCCAGATGGAACACGACCTGGCCCTCATTATCAGGAGCTGGCCGCACTGATGGACAGGCAGAACCAGTTCGCATTTTACTACATCCCGGACGGGGCAGACTCTCATGCCCCGCGTGTGGCACCAGTGGAGGATAAAAATGATTATCAGGCCTACTTTAAATCCGGAACTGGCATAGCCAGTTCCCACGGCGATTCCAACCTCCAACATCTAACTTCTCACTTCTTGTTTGACCTGCAGCTCTTTGCCGAGGAGAAGACCGAAGAGGCCACGCCCCACCGCCTCCAGGAAGTGCGGCAGAAGGGCCAGGTGGCCCGGAGCAATGACTTGAGCGCGGCTTTGGTCCTGCTGGCGAGCACCGTCTTCCTTTACTGGCGGCGGGTGGTCTTTTACCAGACCATGGCGGACTTGATCACCGCCACCTTCCGGGACTGTTGGCACCAGCAGTTGGACAACGGCGCATTCCTGGCTTTAACCGGCCAGCTGGCCTTAAAGGTGGGCCTACTCCTGACGCCCCTCCTGGTACTGGCGGCGGTGGTGGGTCTGGCAGCCAACTTTGCCCAAACAGGTTTTGTTTTCTCCCTGGAACCCCTAACGCCCCGTCTGGATAACCTGGACCCTATCAAGGGGCTGCAACGTTTCTTTTCCCGCCGCGCTTTGATGGAGCTTTTCAAGAGCCTGGCCAAGGTAACTATCGTCAGCCTGGTGGTGTGGCAGATAGTGAAAGGGAGGTTCACCCAGCTCTTGCTGACGGTCGACATGGGGCTGCCGGCCACCTTGGACCTGGTGGGGCAGTTGCTTTACCGGGTGGGGTTGGGGGCCCTGGCCGTCTTCCTGGTCCTGGCGGCGGCCGATTACGTCTTCCAGCGGCGGGAGTTCCAGCGTAACCTGCGCATGACCAAGCAGGAAATAAAGGAAGAAATGAAGCAGATGGAGGGCGACCCCCTGGTGCGTTCCCGGCTGCGGGAGAAGCAGCGCCAGTTCGCCCGGCACCGCATGATGCACGCTGTGCCGCAGGCTACCGTGGTCATTACCAACCCCACCCACGTGGCCGTAGCCCTGCGCTACCGGGAGACGGAAGGGGCGCCCCGGGTAGTGGCCAAGGGCGCCGGGAGCATCGCCGAGCGCATCAAAGCGGTAGCCCGCAGCCATAACGTCCCGGTGGTGGAGAACCCGCCGGTGGCCCGCGCCCTCTACCGCCAGGTAGAACTGGACCAGGAGATCCCGGTGGCCCTCTACCAGGCGGTGGCGGAGATCCTGGCCCGGATCTATAAGTTGCGGGGGAGCTTGGGTGGCTAACGCCTTGGCCTGCGAAGCACGAAAATGTGGGCATTGGAAGGGGGGTGAGGCAGGTTCCCGGAGGGCGCCTTTGCGCCTCAGTTCAAAGAGCGGAGCAGGCCGAGGAAACAGCGCGGCCACCTGTTTGAGGCCCGAAGGGCCGAGTTTGGCCGCGCCCGAGGCCTGCGAAGCTCGGACAAGTATGAGGGAGCAACCAGCGCCCGAAGGGAACCCGCCTCACCCCCAGCAGATTAAGCTCCCGCAATAACCACCTTTTGGAGAGCTAGAACCCTAACTGTGGAGGAAAAACGCTTTATGCCGTCATCCGGTGGCCTGTTAGGGGCCTTGAGACGCCTCACACCCTATAATGACATCCTGGTAGCAGCCCTGGTCCTGGGGATAATTATGCTGATCATTATCCCGATCAGCACCCTGGTCATGGACTTCCTGCTCATCGTCAGCCTGAGCGTCAGCATGGTCATCCTCCTGACCACCATGTTTGTCACCCGGAGCCTGGACTTTTCCGTCTTTCCTTCCTTGCTGCTGGTGGTGACCCTCTTCCGCCTGTCCCTGAATATTTCCTCCGCCAGGCTCATTTTGAGCCAGGCCGACGCCGGGCACGTCATCGAGACCTTTGGCAGTTTTGTCGTCCGGGGCAACTATATTGTTGGCTTCATTATCTTCCTTATTATTACGATCATCCAGTTTATCGTCATTACCAACGGTGCCCAGCGGGTGGCCGAGGTGGCGGCCCGTTTCACCCTGGACGCCATGCCCGGCAAGCAGATGAGCATTGACGCGGACTTGAATGCCGGCCTGCTGACGGAAGAAGCGGCCCGGGCGAAGCGCCGGGAGCTGCAGCGGGAGGCCGATTTTTACGGCGCCATGGACGGCGCCAGCAAATTCGTCCGGGGGGACGCCATTGCCGGCCTGATCATTACCGCCATCAATATCGTCGGCGGCCTGGCCATTGGTGTCTGGCAGCTGAAGATGCCCTTGATGCAGGCCCTGCAGACCTACACCCGTTTGACCATCGGCGACGGTCTGGTTACCCAGCTGCCAGCCTTAATGGTTTCCACCGGGACAGGCATCCTGGTGACCCGCTCCGGGGCCCTGGATAACTTCGGCAAAGAGGTAATCGGCCAGCTGACGGGCTTCCCCCGCATCGCCGGCCTGGTGGCGGCTGTTCTCTTTCTGCTGGGCCTCCTGCCGGGGATGCCCCATATCCCTTTCCTGATCATGGCCGGGGGGGTGGGCTACGCCGCCTATGCCCTGGCCCGGGAGGAAAAGGCCCAGCAGCTGCACCAGCAGGAAATGGCCGCCACCAGGCAGCAGCAGCGCCAGCCGGAGAATGTCCTCAACCTCTTTCAGGTTGATCCCCTGGAGGTGGAGATTGGTTACGGCCTGATCCCCCTGGCCGATGAAAGCCAGGGTGGCGACCTCCTCGACCGCCTGGCTGCCGTCCGGCGCCAGAGCGCTACTGAGATGGGCATTTATGTCCGGCCCATCCGCATCCGGGATAACCTGCAGCTGCCGCCCGAGGGGTACATCTTCAAAATCCATGGGGTTGAGGCGGCCCAGGGCGAGATCCGGCCCGGTCACCTGCTAGCCATGAACCCGGCCGGCAACGAGGGCCCCCCCGGGGGGATTCCCACCCGAGAACCCACCTTTGGCCTGCCGGCCTGGTGGGTGCCGGAGGCCCGGCGGCAGGAGGTGGAGGTGGCCGGCTTTACTGTCGTTGATGCTGCCACCGTCCTGGTGACCCACCTGACGGAATTTATTAAAACCCATGCCGCCGAACTTATCGGTCGCCAGGAGACCCGGGAGCTGCTGGACAAGGTCAAGGAGAATACCCCGGCGGTGGTGGAGGAACTGGTGCCCGATTTGCTGACCGTCGGCGAGGTGCAGAAGGTTCTAGCCGGTCTCCTACAGGAGCAGGTGCCCATCCGCGACCTGGTGACCATCCTGGAGGCCCTGGCTGATGCTGCCCGCAGTAGCCGGGACCTGGATTTTCTGGTGGGCGCCGCCCGCCAGGCCTTGAAGCGCACCATCAGCCGCCAGTATGCCCGGGAGGGGAAATTAGTAGCTCTAACCCTGCACCCCCAGCTAGAGCAGAAGATCAGCGAAGCCATTCAACCGACCTCCCAGGGCAGTTTCCCGGCCCTGGCCCCGGAGGAGGTCCGGGGTCTCCTGGGCCAGCTGGGTCAGGCCGTCGAGAAGGCCACCCTGGGCGGGGGCCAGCCGGTGCTCCTCTGTTCCGCCCGGGTGCGGTTGCCTTTACGGCGGTTACTGCAGCGATCCTTTCCCCACTTGCCCATACTTGCCTATAACGAGCTGGAGCCCGGTTTGGAAGTAGAGGCTGTGGAGGCGGTGAATGTAGCGTGAAGATTAAGCGTTATCTCGCCCGGGATATGCAGGAAGCCTACCTGGCCATCAGGCGGGACCTGGGGCCGGAGGCGGTCATCGTGGCTACCCGCCAGGTGCGCCGGCCGGGGCTGTGGGGCTTTTTCCAGCCCCCCCGCCTGGAGGTGACGGCCGCCCTGGATACGGCAGCCGGTGGCCAGGGCGGGAAGAAGATAAATGGCGCGGTGACCTACCCGGGGGCAGGGGCGGCGACAGCCCCGGCGGGCGCGGCCGGCATGGCGGCAGCTACGGCTACAGCAGCCTCGGCCGGTCTGCCCGGCGGGGCGCCGGCTGTCCCACCTGCAGCGGACTTGGGGCGAGGTGGCTTCCCGGCCTTGGACGGCTTGCGCCGCGAACTGGCGGACATAAAAACAGCCCTGGCGCGCCTGGCCCGGCCGGAGGGTAGCGCCACTTCCCCCTGGCAGCAGGCGCTGCAGGATCAGGAACTCGCGGCGGACCTGGTCGTCGAGCTGACGGCCGGCCTGGAGGCCACGGCCGGTTCGGAGGTGGTCGGTGGAGTAGTCCGCAACCGCCTGGCGGAACGGCTGGCCGGACAGGTAGCGGTGGCATCCCGGCAGCGGGTGCAGGCCTTTATCGGTCCTACCGGGGTAGGCAAAACGACCACCCTGGCCAAGGTGGCCGCCCGCTACAGTATTTACCAGGAGCAGAAGGTCGGCCTCATCACGCTGGACACCTACCGCATCGGCGCGGTGGACCAGCTGCGGACCTACGCGGAGATTATGGGCCTGCCCCTGGAGGTAGCCATGACCCCGCGGGAGTTTCGGGAGGCCTTGGAACGCCTGGGGGACCGGGATATAATCCTGGTGGATACCGCTGGCCGGGCGCCGGAGAATAAGGCCATGCTGGCGGAAACCCGGGGTTTCCTGGAGGCTATGCCCGGGGGTGACGTTTATCTGGTCTTAAGCAGCGCCACCAGGCGCCAGGACCTCCTGCAGGCAGTGGAAAGGTTCCGCCCTTTGCATTATAACCATCTGATCTTCACGAAACTCGATGAAACCAGCTGCCCGGGGGTAGTGGTTACAGTTACGGCGGCGGCGGGGGTGCCCCTGGCCTATATCACTACCGGCCAGGACGTTCCCGACGACCTGGAAGTAGCCGACCCTCACTACCTGGCCGAGCGGATATGGAAAGCGGTGGCCAGGAATGGATCAGGCGGCCAGGTTGCGTAAACTGGTAATTCGCCGGCAGGAAGAACGAGCGCGGGTGATTACTATAGCCAGCGGTAAGGGCGGCGTGGGCAAGACCAACATCACCGTCAACCTGGGGTTGATCCTGGCCCGCCAGGGCCGGCGGACCCTCCTTTTCGACGCCGACCTGGGTCTGGCCAACCTGGACATCCTGCTAGGTTTGCTACCCCACCACACCATTACCGAGGTCATTGCCGGGCAACGGGATCTGGCGGAGGTGGTAGTCCAGGGTCCCCAGGGGCTCCTCCTGGTGCCGGGAGCCACGGGTATCCAGGAGCTGGCCGACCTCGATGCCGCCGCCAGGGACCGCCTGATCGCCGACCTGGACGCCCTGGCCCAGGAAGTGGATGTGCTCCTGGTAGACTCCGGGGCAGGCATTTCCCGGACAGTTCTGGCCTTTGCGGCTGCGGCCGGCGAGACCATCGTCGTGGCTACGCCGGAGCCGACCTCGATTACCGACGCTTATGGTTTGCTCAAAGCCCTGCACCGCTTGGGAGTCAAGCCCCGCCTGCTGGTGAACCGGGCCGCCACACCCGGCGAGGGTCAGCAGGCCGCCGGGCGCTTGCAGGAGACCTGCCGCCGCTTTTTACAGCTGGAACTGCCCCTCCTGGGGATTATCCCCGAAGATCGCCATGTCGGCGAGGCGGTACGTAGCCAGCAGCCCTTTAGTGAGCTCTACCCCCGGTGCCCGGCTACCCGGGCCCTGGAGGCGGCTGCCGCCGGTATGACCGGAGCAGGGGAGCCGCCGGCCAGCATGGGGGGGTTCTGGCAACGCCTGGGCCGGCTCCTGGGACGATAGAGGAAAAACTCATTCCGGCGCAGGGGAAAAGGCAGGGTAAAAAGGGGCTGGAGGTTACAGACCCAAAGCGACCTGGTGCGAGACGTAAGATAATTGCACGAAGCTGCAGCGAGGTGGCGTGAACCGTGAACACTGTTTCCAGCCGGGGAGGGATGGCAGCATGGCGGGGACGCAGTTTATCAATAATAACACACCCATTATCATCAGCAGCGGGGCGAAAAAAGGCCTCCGCACCCTGATTCAGGATACAGGTACGGACAGCTTCGCCATCCTGGCTCCGGGCAGCGAAGAGATTATCCTGGGGCGGGGGGAGTTGGTCGAGGCAGTTTATAACCGGGAAGACGCCCGCTATGAATTTACTACCCGGGTACTGGGCTATGACCCCGGGCCGCCACCCCTTTATCGCCTGGCTTACCCGGAAGAATACCAGCGCATCCAGGTGCGAACCCACGTCCGCACCCGGGCGGCCCTGGAGTTCCGTTACGCCCCCTGGCCGGAGACGGACTGGCCCCGGCGACCGCCCCGCCCCCATAAGCGGGGGATAACCCTGGATCTCAGCGGCGGCGGTGCCGGGGTGATCCTCAGGGATGAAGTGCGGGTAGGGGATTTGCTTTACATAGAACTGCATTTACCTGGTCGCCGCCGTCACCTGCCCCTGCACCTGGCGGCGCGGGTAAAACGGGTAGCCCCCAGGGATATTGACGGCTTACGCCGTTATGAAGTGGGGGTGGCCTTTGAGGGCCTGAGTGAAAGGACGGAAGACGAGATTGTGGCCTTTGTCTTCCAGCGGCTGCTGGAGGAAAGGCGCCAAAGGAGTTAAAGCCCATGGCTGTCAAGGATAGCGCCCTGTGGAATTCCTACCTGGCCGGCCGGGATAGCCCCCGGCGTCAAGAGATGGTTTTGAAGTACCTGCCCCTGGTGAAGTACCATGTCAACCGGCTGGCCGTCAAGCCGCCCCGGCACTTGGACCAGGAAGACCTGGTGGGCTACGGCATCGTCGGCTTGCTGGAGGCCATTGACCGTTACGACCCTTCCCGAGGCGTAAACTTTGAAACCTTCGCCTCCCAACGCATCCGCGGGGCCATCATTGACGCCCTGCGCCGCGCCCACTGGGCACCCCGGACCCTGGTGGAGAAACTGCGCCAGGCGAGCAAGGTATATCGTCGGCTGGAGCAGGAGCAAGGGGGCGAGGTTGCCGACGGGGCGGTGGCCGCGGCCCTGGGGATCCCGGAAGAGGAGTTGCGGGAACTCATGGAGCGGGGCTCCCAGATGGCCCTCCTCTCCCTGGAAGACTTTCTCCTGGATCAGGAAGGGGAAGAGGGAACCACCCGCGGGGAACTCCTGGCCGACCCCGACAGTCCCGATCCGGTGGGGATCTACGAGCAGGGAGAACTGCATCGAGCTCTGACGGTGGCCCTGGAAAATTTGAAAGAAAAGGACCGGCTGGTCCTGACTCTCTATTATTATGAAGGTTTAACCCTGAAGGAGATCGGTAAAATCCTGGGCATATCCGAGTCCCGGGTCTGCCAGCTCCACGGCCGGGCGGTTTTAAACCTGCGCCGGCAACTGGCTGATTTTGTCATTGACGGGTGATGGCCGTGGCTTATCTCTTTTTGATCTTGGGTGCTTTGTTAATCCTCGTTTTTATTCGGCCGGCCCTGCACCAGCTGCGGCTAGATATGGAGATACAGGCAGACGCGTCCCTGCCCGCTGTCCCGCCGGCAGAACCGGATAGGGAGGGGGTCCGGGAATTAGAGGAACGCCTGGCGGAACTCCAGGAGACGGTGGCCGCCCTGACGGCCCGCCTGGCCGGCGCAGATGAAGAGCCGGCGCCTTTTCCGGCTCTGCCGGAAGCAGCGTCGCGCCAAGAATCAGGGGTAGATGCAGGGCCGGTGGGAAAGACCTTCCGGGCCTACCTGAATGCCGCCCTGGTCAGTAATCCGGAGAGGCAGGCGCCAGGGGTGAAAGTGGCGGCTTCTGCCGGCGAGCCGCCGGGAGACAAGGTAGGAAAGGATGAACCTAGCGCAGCTCAAGAATTACCCGGCATCATGGCGGCCATCCGCCAGGCCCACGCCCGGGGCGAGAGCATTGAGAGCCTGGCCCGGCGTTTCGGCCGGGGAAAGGGTGAGATCGCATTAATCCTCAATTTGCACCGCTGAAGCTCAGGAACGGCCCCCTGGCCCTCCTGGGTGTGGGCCTGGGGGTAGGGTTTTTCCTGGCAGGACTGGTATTCCTGGCCTGGCATCCCGGTCCTACCAGGGAGGAGATTATCGCCCGGGCCCGGGAATACGGCATGGTCTTCCGGGAGGAAGTCGTCCCCCTGGTACAGCCACCCGGGAAGGAAGGAGGCCAATCCCAGGCAGGAACGCCTGGGACTGCACCGGCCGGACCGCCGCAGCAACCAGGAGCCAATCCCGGCCAGGGCAACACGCCTCCGGACCAGGGGGCGACTGCGGCTACAGCTGCGGCCACACCGGCGCATACAGGATCAGCAGCGGGTAGTTCCGCCGCCAAAGCGGCCACCGGGCCGGCAGGGGAAATCCTCGTTACTATCCCCGCGGGGGTCGGCCTGGAGGATATCGCCGCCGCCCTGGAGGCTAAAGGGGTCATCAGCGCGGCGACCTTTGAGGCCGAGGTCCACCGGGAGGGCCTGGGAGGCAAAATAAAGGCCGGCTCCTATTACCTCCCCCCCGGGGACGTTCAGGAGATAATCAAGCGTTTGACCAGCTAACTCGGCAGAATTAATTTTCGGAGGAAAAGGATGGTGTTTGCATGCTCAGGGGTTTATACCTGGCATCCACAGGCATGTTGGTCCAGGAGATGCGCCAGGACGTCATCAGCAACAACCTGGCCAACGCTACTACCCCCGGTTTCAAGGGCGAGACAGCTACAATCCGGTCCTTTCCCGAAATGCTCCTGCAACGGATGGCTGCTAATCAAGCCGCGCCCATTGGCCCCTTCAGCCCCGGCGTGATGCTGGACAAAATCCACACCAACTTTACCCCCGGTGCCCTGACGGAAACCGGCGCGGCCACCGACCTGGCCCTGGTGCAGCCCGGGGTTGGGGTAACACCGGCCTTTTTCACCGTGCGGACCCCGGCCGGCCTGGCCTATACCCGTAGCGGTAACTTCCACCTCGACGCCAACGGCGTGCTGGTCACCGCCGAGGGCTACCCCGTCCAGGGCCAAAATGGCGACATCACTTTCCGGGACCAATATACCAATGAGTTAATGCTTGATCCCCATTTTAAGGTTGATAGCAACGGCCAGATAATTATGCACCTGCCCAACCAGCAGGGAAGGCAACAGGAATACCCGTTGGATTCCCTGCAGATTACCACCTTCGCCAACGCCGCTCTGCCCCTCCTCCAGCGCCAGGGGGACAACCTCTTCACCGCCCCGGCGGGGGTTCAGCCCCTGCCGGCCGCCAATGTCCAGGTTAAGCAAGGCTGGCTGGAGCAGGCCAATATTGATCCCGCCCGGGAAATAGTCGATATGCTCTCCGTCCTGAGGAGTTACGAGGCCAATCAGAAGGTCATCCAGACCGAGGACCAGACCCTAGGCAAGAGTGTCAACGAGGTAGGCAGCCTGCGGTAACCATTTTTAGCAGAAGTCCATTTTCGGGGGGATGTAAAGTGCTTACTGCTCTCTGGCGGGGGGCCGGCGGTATGCGGGCCCAGCAGGTCCAGGTAGACAGCCTGGCCAACGACATCGCCAACGTCAATACCAACGGCTACAAACAGGCCCGGGTTAATTTCGCCGACCTGGTTTACCGGCCCGTTGCCGAAAGGGGTATGCCGGTGGACCACCCCCAGGCCCCGGCACAACCGCCGGCCCTGGGGGCAGGGGTGAGGGTAGCCGGTATTGTTAAGGATTTCAGCCAGGGGACCCTGGCGCAGACCGGCGATCCGTTAAACCTGGCGATCCAGGGGGAGGGTTTTTTCACTGTGATCGACCAGGCAGGAAATAGATATCTTACTCGGGATGGTAATTTTCACCGCGATGCTTCCGGCAACATGGTTAATGCCAGCGGCTACTACCTTCGCGGCAGTGATGGCAATCCCTTAAACCTGCCGCCGGAGGCGGAAAAAATCGCCATTACCCCGGACGGCACCATCACCGGCGTAATTAATGGCGCGAGCCAGGACCTTGGCAATATCTACCTCTGCACTGTCGCCAACCCGAACGGCCTGGAAGCCGTGGGCGACAACCTTTTTCGGGAGACGGCCGCCAGTGGCCAGGTGTTTTATGGAATGCCTGGCGCGCCGGGGGTCCCTATTCCAGGTGCCCCTGTAGCCGCTGGCACTACCGGACCCCTAGGAACCCTGTGTTCCGGCTACCTGGAAGCCGCCAACGTCGACCTGGCGGTGACCATGACGAAAATGATCGTCGCCCAGCGGGCCTACGAGTTAAACTCCCGCACTGTCCGGGTGGCCGACGAGATGTGGGGCCTGGCTAATAACCTGCGGCGTTAAGGGATGATGGTCTACAATATAGCCATTTAGCCATACCCTGACCATGCTCGTCAAGCTAGACGCCCATTCCGCCGCGGCGACACCAGCAGAAGGATGAAAATTGTAATATTGGGTGAGGGTGAGGGGTGGGGCAGGTTCCCGGAGGGCGCATTTGCAGCCTTAGTTCAAAGAGCGGAGCAGGCCGAGGAAACAGCGCGGCCACCTGTCCGAGGCCCGAAGGGCCGAGTTTGGCCGCGCCCGAGGCCTGCGGAGCTCGTTCAAGTATAAGGGCGCAACCAGCGCCTGGAGGGGACCTGCCCCACCCCCAGTACAGTAGCATACTGCTTCGCAAGAACGCTATTTTCAGGATAGGCGCTAAAGGAGGTTGATGGCCGGCTATAACAGCCGCTTTCCGGTTTTAGGAAGGGAAACCTTATCAATGAGGGCCAGGCCGCGGCGGGCGCCGGGCTGGACAGGGTCGCGCTCAAGGACGTAGGTATACTCCCGCCGGGCCGCCTCCGCCAGGCCCAACAGCAGATAAGTTGTGCCCAGGTTGATGCGGGCCGGCAGATAATCGGGTTTGAGGCGGCGCACCCGGGCCAGGTGGTAGCGGGCGGCGCTGAGGTTGCGGTTATAGAGAAAATAGGTACCCAGGTTGAAGTGGGCCAGGTAATTCTCCGGGTTGGCCTGCAGGCTGGTTTCCCACCAGGAGAGGGCTTTATCCACCCGGCCCTCCTGCCAGGCCTGGCAGCCCAGGTTGAAGCGGGCTTCCCAGTTGTCCGGGTCGGCGGCCAGGGCCGTCCTGTAGAAGAGGCTGGCCAGCTGGAGCCGCTGGCGTTCCCGGGAAAAGTTGCCCAGGAAAAGCCAAAAGGCAGCCTCCCGCCGCGGCCGGGCCTTAAAAGCAGGGTCGGTATAATCGAGATTGCAGTAAGGGCAGAAGCGCCATCCGGCCGGCAGGGGTTGGCCGCACCGGGAACAGTAAATCATTACCCCACCTCCTGTCATGGCGGTCCTACTACACCGCCTGTAAGACACCAAAATACTGAAGGCGATTGCCTTCCAGGAAATCCAGCGAGAATTATGAGCCGGTCAGGAACTATATTGTATTATGACCCGAAGGGTGTTAAAATATGACAGGTTGAGGCAAAACTTAGCAAGCGCGAGAGAGGAAAGGCCTTGGAGGCTTTAATCAAACCACAAGAGGTTAAAGTAGGTATAGCCGAATGGCAAGTCCTGGGGGCTCCGGGGCGCCTGGTCACCCTGGGCCTGGGCTCCTGCGTAGGCATCGCCCTCTATGATTCTCGGAACCGCCTGGGGGGGCTGGCCCACATTATGCTGCCGGACAGCAGCCAGTTCCAGGACCGCAGCAACCGGGCCAAGTTTGCCGACCTGGCCATCCCCGACCTGGTGGCGTCCCTGGGGCGGCAGGGCGCCCGGCCGGGCAGGTTGGTGGCCAAGATTGCCGGCGGCGCCCAGATGTTTACTTCCGGGGACCGGCACCTTTCCCTGCTCAATATCGGCCAGCGTAACGCCGCCATGGTGCGTAAAACTCTGGCCGATCTGGCCATCCCCCTGGTGGCCGAAGACACCGGCGGCAACTACGGCCGCACCATGATCTTTGACCTGGATAAAGGCGACGTCCTCATCCGCACCATCGGCCGTCCCATTAAAGTAATATAACCACCGGATCCTGAGCCTGCATCCTTCAACACCGCAGGAGACATGAGAGTGCAGGCCGGCTTTAATCAGGAACCGGCGTAGCCGGTTCCACCAGCCTCTCACTTCTCACCTCCCACCTCGCACATCTATTTGCGGAGGAAAAGATGGATTTTGCTGAGTTTAAACAGGCGGTGCACCGGCGCTTCGGCTTGTACCTGGACGGCTATAAAGAGCCCCAACTGAAGCGGCGCATTGACAGCCTGATGGCTGTGCTGCAGGTGCCCGATTACGCTGCTTACCTGAACCTGCTGGCCGGGGATAGCCAGCAATGGCAGCGCTTCATTGATAAAATCACCATCAACGTTTCCGAGTTTTTTCGTAATCCGGAGATTTTTGCCCGGCTGGAGAAGGAGATCCTGCCGCCCCTCCTGGCGGCTTTCCAGAACCTGAAGGTCTGGAGCGCCGGCTGCGCCGACGGGCCCGAACCCTACTCGGTGGCCATCCTGCTGGCGGAACTGGCCCCCGGGGGCCGGCACCAGATCCTAGCCACGGATATTGACCCCGGCGCCCTGGCGGCGGCGCGCCGGGCTGTTTATAGCGAGCGCTCCGTCCAGGCCGTCACGCCCGAACGCGTGGCCCGCTATTTCCAGCGGGAAGGAGAGGGCCTGCGTCTCCGGGAGCAGGTCCGGAATATGGTCAATTTCCGCCAGCTGGATCTCTTAAAAGACCCCTACGGCAGCGACTACCATTTGCTTATTTGCCGCAACGTGGTCATCTACTTTACCGCTGCCACCCAGAACGAGCTCTACCGGCGTTTTTACCAGGCCCTGGCGCCGGGAGGCGTGCTCTTCATCGGCGCTACGGAAAGCCTGTTCCAATACCGGGAACTGGGGTTCGAAAAGATCGCCCCCTGGTTCTACCGCCGCCCCATATAGATGGTTCTGGGAGGAAGGAGTAATGGATACCTGGGATAAGCTCAACGCCCTGCACCTGGACGCTCTGAGGGAGATCGGCAATATCGGCGCCGGTAATGCCGCTACTTCCCTGGCCGGGCTCCTGAACAACCGCATCCAGATGACTGTGCCCCGGGCCGGGGTTCTACCCTTGAAGGATATAGCCGGCCTGGTGGGCAACGAGGAAGACCCGGTGGCCTGTGTGGAGTTTACCGTTACCGGCCCGGCTCCGAGCAAGATCCTTTTCCTCCTCAGTAAAGCCAGCGCTTACCTGCTGGTGGACCTGCTCCTGGGCCAGCCCCGGGGAGCGACGACGGCCCTGGATGAAATGGGGAGTTCCGTCCTGACGGAGGTCAGCAACATCCTGACCGGTTCCTTTTTAAACGCCTTTGCCGATTTCACCCATCTCAATTTTAAGCCGACAGTCCCGGCCTTTGCCTTTGATATGCTGGGCGCAGTCCTGAGTTCCGCCTTCCTGGAAGGAGGCTACTTCTCCGACCGGGCCCTGGTGATCGAGACCAGATTTTACGGCGAGGAGATCACCATTGACGGGCACTTTTTCCTGATTCCCGAAGACCGGGCCCTGGGTCAAATCCTGCAATCCCTGGGGCTCCAGTTAGATTGAAAATGGGGGGACGCCAAGATTTATGGGCAAGCGCGTATTAGTTGTCGACGATGCGGCCTTCATGCGGATGATGATCAAGGACATCCTGCTGAAAAACGGTTATGAAATAGCCGGCGAAGCGGAAAACGGGCAGAAGGCCGTGGCCCTGTACCAGGAACTCCGGCCGGACGTGGTAACCATGGATATCACCATGCCGGAGATGGACGGCATTGCCGCCGTCAAGGCCATCAAGCAAATCGACCCCCAGGCGCGGATAATCATGTGCAGCGCCATGGGCCAGCAGTTGATGGTCATGGAAGCTATCCAGGCCGGCGCCCGGGATTTTATTGTCAAGCCCTTCCAGCAGGACCGGGTTCTCCAGTCCCTGGAAAAGGCCCTGGCCTAGGACGGGGGAACTGTTATGGCCGACGTCCTGTCCCAGGCGGAAATTGACGCCCTGCTCCAGGCCATGACCAGCGGCGAGGTCCAGACCGAGACTATCAAGGATGAGGCCTCTCCCAAGGCCAAGAAGTACGATTTCCGCCGGCCCAACAAGTTTTCCAAGGAACACCTGCGGACCCTGTACATGATCCACGAGAATTACGGGCGCCTGGTGGCTAACTTCCTGTCGGCCTACTTACGGGCCAATATCCAGGTGAAGATCGTCTCGGTAGAGCAGATGACCTATGAGGATTTTATCCTCTCCCTGCCGACACCGACCTTGATGAATATCTTTACTATCGAGCCCCTGAAGGGTTCGGCCGTCCTGGAGACCAACATGAGTTTCATTTTCCCCATTATTGACCTGCTCTTCGGCGGCCGGGGGGAGATGGTGTCCCAAAACCGGGAACTGACGGAGATCGAGCTCCACGTCCTGCGGCGGTTGAACAGCCGCATCCTGGAGCAGCTGTCCTATTCCTGGTCGGATATCCAGGGTATTACGCCCAAACTGGAGAATATGGAGACCAACCCCCAGTTTACCCAGGCTATCTCCCCCAATGAAACTGTGGCTGTGATTACCCTGGGTACAACGGTGGGACAGTACGAGGGTCTCTTGAACCTCTGCCTGCCTTATATGCTCCTGGAGCCTGTTATCTCTCGCCTGTCGGCCAGCCACTGGTTCGCCGCCGGCGTCGAGGGGGAGGCCCGGCCCGATTACCGGGCGGTGGTGGAGCAGATCCTGGCCGGGGTGCCGGTGGAACTCATCGCTTACATCGGCCGGGCCCGCCTGCCGGTGCGGGATTTTATCCAGCTCCAGGTGGGGGACGTTATTACCCTGGAAAAGACAGTAGGCGAGGATCTGGAGCTCTATGTCGACGGGCATCATAAGTTCCAGGTGCAGCCGGGGACTGTGAATAAAAAAATTGCCGTCCAGGTAACGGAGGTGGTATAAGTGGCGGATTTTTTATCCCAGGAAGAGATAGACGCCCTGTTGAATGGTAAGGGGGGAAAAGGCGGGGCCGCCGCGGCGGAGCCTGCTGCTGGGGCCGGCCTGGTGCCTACCCTGAGCGACCTGGAAAAGGACACCTTGGGGGAAATCGGCAATATCTCCATGGGCAGCGCGGCTACAGCCCTCTCCCAGATTCTCAATAAACGGGTGTTGATCACCACCCCGACCATCAAGACCATGACCCCGGCGGAGCTGTTCGCCACCTTCCAGATTCCCTACATCCTGGTGGAGGTGAACTTCACCGACGGTCTCCAGGGTTCCAACCTCCTGATCATTAAGGTCAGCGATGCGGCTGTTATCGCCGACCTGATGATGGGCGGCACTGGCCAGGATGTAACTCCGGAACTGGATGAAATCAAAAGCAGCGCCGTGGCCGAGGCCATGAATCAAATGGTCGGCAGCGCCGCCACCTCCATGGCCACCATTTTTCAGCGCAGCGTGAAAATTACCCCGCCGCACCTGACGGCGGTTAATTTTCAAAACGAGACCTATACCTCACCCTGGGCCGCGGAAGAGGCCATTGCCGTGGTCTACTTTAGAATGGAAATCGAGGATCTAATTGATAGTCAAATCATGCAGGTAATGCCGGTCGAGGTGGCCCGGGCTGAAGTCGATATGCTCATGAACGGCGAGGCCGCGGCGCCGGCTGCAGCCGAGGAAGCCGCGGCGATCGGGGCGGTGGCCCCGGCCCAGGCGGTGGGCGGTACAGCCGCTGGAACAACCCCGGCGGGCGGGATTGGGCCTGGTTTCCAGGGAGCCCCGGGCGGTGCTGCATATGCCGCCGGCCAGGTGCCACCGGCGGGTGCCCCGGCCAGTCCGGTCCCACCGGTTAGCGGCCACCAGACGCCGGCGTCGCCAGCCGGCCTGACGGCACCTTCCGGAGGCAGCCTTGGTTCCGATAAAAACGGGAGCGCGGTCGGCGGAGCCCGCCAGGGGCAGGTCTACGGCGTTGCGCCCCGTAATATTGATCTGATCCTGGATGTACCCCTGGACATTGAAGTTATCCTGGGTACTGCCCTGAAGCGCATTCAGGATATCTTGAGCCTGGCCCCGGGGGCCATTGTCGAGCTGGACCGCCTGGTGGAAGAACCGGTACAGATCACCATCAACGGTACCCCTATTGCCCAGGGAGAAGTAGTCATTGTCAACGAAAATTTTGGCGTGCGTATCACCCATATTATGGAGCCCCAGGAGCGCATCCATCACCTGCGCCAATAAGCAGCCGCCGGTGAGACTGGCATCATCTTCTGCCGATCCGGTGGGCCGGTTTAGCCCTCCAGTAGATTGGCGGCCTGCAGGTCGGAGAGAGGAGCTACCCGGATATGGTGAGCCGTTACGGCGATTATTCGCGGTAGTAGATCAAAAACCGGAGCCTGGGGGCTCCGGCGAGGGCAGTTCAACTAGTGGTTATTCACCAGTGATTGTTCAGCTTTTTCAATGGCTAGTCGGACCAGGTTGCCGCACTGGCGGGACGGCACGCCGCCCCACCCTTCAGTGGCCACGGTGTCGGCGACGCCTAACTCCTTGGCCAGCTCCCATTTGAGAGCCTCGGACATGATCCCGCGCCTTCTGGCCATGAGCAAGCCTCCTTTTGCTACTGCCCTCCGCTAATTAGCTTCGACCGGCTTCGCCATTCTCATACAGCCCATTGCTGGAAAAACGTGCGGCAGGTTAAAAGCAACAGGCCGGGTTAAAAATCAACCCGGCCTGTTTGCTGATGCGGAAGCTGGCGGACCCGGGCAGGCATAATTGGCCTGGATCCGGGTCCGGGCTACTAAAATGGCGGCAACTAGTGGATCCGGACCTGGTCGGCGCCGTGGTCCTTGAGGATTTTGTTGGCCTGATCGGCCCGCTGCTCGTCGCAGCGGACGGAGACCAGCATCTTGCCCTGGCGGATGTCGTTCTCATACTCCCGGCTCTCGTTTTCGGGGATGCCCCAGTCAATGAGCCCGCCGGCAACACCGCCGGTAGCCGCGCCCGAGAGGAGGCCGGCAATGGGCCCGGCAGCAATGAGGGGGCCGATACCGGGGATTACCAGGGCGCCGGCCCCGGCCGCCAGGCCGGCCAGGCCGCCGAGGACGCCGCCGGTGGTCATGCCGTCGCTGATGCCGCCGGCATCAGTTCCAGCACCCATATTCAGGCCGCCTTCCCGGTTATCGCCCTCCCGGCCCTGATCCCGGGCCAAGATAGAAATCTCGCGATCAAAACCGGCCCGCCGCAGGTCTTCAACAGCCTCTTTAGCCACCTGCTCGTTACTGAAGACGGCAATCACAGTCTTTGCCATAGCAAATTTCCTCCTTTGGCTAATCCAATTTATTTTTATTATGGCCTTTTACCCGGCTGCTATGCGGATATAATTAATAATTAATAGGAGACTAAAGGCTGGGATGGGTAAGAGCAAGTCCCTGTACGCCGCCCGCTTTTTATCTTCGACCTCTTTAATCTTAATTTAAGACGAGGTGGCTGTTTTGCAGTACGACGTATTAATTTGCGGCGCCGGCCCGGCTGGGAGCACCTGCGGCCGCTTACTGGCCGGACAAGGCTTTAAAGTGGCCATTTTTGACCAGGCGTCTTTTCCCCGTTATAAACCTTGCGGCGGCGGCCTGACGGGTAAGGCCCAGGGCGAACTGGCACCCGGATGGGAAGATCTAGTAGAAGACAGCGCCGGCGAAGTTATTTTTTACCACCGGCAAAAGGATCCCTTGCCGGTGAACAGCGACGGGGCAGTAATCAAGATGGTCAGCCGGGAGCGGCTGGATGCCTGGCTCCTGGAGGGAGCGGCCCGGGCGGGGGCCGCTGTCCGGGACGGCTACCCAATAGCGGCAGTCAGGGAAACGGAATCCGGGGTAGCAGTCCAGGGAGCGGATGGCCGGGTGTGGGAGGGCAGTTTCCTGGTAGGGGCCGACGGCGCCCGCAGCCTGGTACGGCGCAGCCTGCCTTTTCAAACCGAGGCGACGGACGGGATAACCCTGGAGTGCGAAGTACCGGCTGCAGATGGGGTCCTGGAGGGTTACCGGGGTCAGGTCCTGCTGAGCTATGGCGGCATCCCCGCTGGTTACGGCTGGGTCTTTCCCAAGGGGGATCACCTCTCTGTGGGGATTGGTTCCTTTACCCGCCAGGTTAAGGGCCTGCGGCGCTACTTCGATACCTTCTGCCGGGGGTTAGGGCTACCCATACCGTTGCAACTGCGTTGCCGCGGGGCGGTTATTCCGGCGGCCGGCGGTCAAGGGGGCGTTTTTCACACCCGCCGCGCCCTTTTAGTCGGCGATGCCGCCGGCCTGGTGGACCCCTTTTCCGGGGAAGGCATTTACTACGCCCTCCGCAGCGGCCGCCTGGCAGCGGAGGCTATCCAGACCGTTGCTGGCGGCGGTGGTGGCCTGGAGGCTTACTCTCGCCAGTTGAACGATGAGTTATTGCAACCCCTGCACTACGCCTGGCAAATCGCCCGGGTAGTCTATGCCCTGACCCCGGTAGTCCACCGCCTGGTGACGGCCAATCCCGAGGTGGCCCGACGCCTGGTGGAGGTCCTCTTTGGGAGCGCTACTTACGAAGACCTGTGGCACTATCTGCGGGAACGCTATGCTATTTTTCGTTTAGTATGATAACAGGCCTGACGCATGTCCTATAGATTGGTACCATATGTAGGATGAGTCGGGCTTTTTGGCACGGCAAAGGCCTCAAGCCTGGCATGATAAAAAAAGTAGTGGCCAAAAAGTGTCGGAACATGCTAAAATAAGGTAGGATACGCATAACAAAGCTAACCTCACCGACCGGGGACTCGGTTCCTGGGGGAGGTGAGGCGGGATGATCCATATATCAAATGCTATACAGGCTGTAATAGCTGTTATACTCCTGATATCCCTGGTTATCTCCATCGTGAACCTGAGGAAATAAGTTGACCCTTAATCTGTTGACCGCAGATTAAGGGTCGATAGAAAGCCTCGGTCAGGTGAGGCATCCCAGACAGCTTTAGTTTTGCGTATCCTCGACTGTATTATACCCTGTAATGGGAAAGATCGCAAGCTGCGTTCAATAATTTACCCGGGTAACGAAAAAAATCGCAAACACTTATGATAATTTTGCCAGCAACCCTGGAATAACCGGGGGTATTTTTTTAGGCCCGCCTTTTTTTCTAACGAAAAGAGGATTTTTAGCGGCCAGCAAGAATATAAAAGAGGAGTATTTTTTTGGTCGTTTAAGTTCCGGCAGGATCAAGAGAGGGTGAGAAATATGGAACGGGTGGAATTAGCCGGCGCCTTGCGCCAGCATAAAGCCCTGCAGGAACAGTTCGAAGCCGCTAGCGGCGTCACTTTAAGCGACTGCTACCAGTGCGGCAAGTGTTCGGCCGGTTGTCCGGTGGCCTTTGCCATGGACTATACGCCGCGCCAGGTGATCCGCCTGCTGCAGCTCGGCTTGGCCGATGAGGCTTTGCAGAGCCGCACCCCCTGGCTTTGCGCCAGCTGCCAGGCCTGCTATACCCGCTGCCCCCGGGAAGTCAACCTGCCGCGCCTTATGGAAGCCGTCCGCCAGGAGGCCAGGCGCCGGGGCTTGATTAATGACAAAAAGGTGGACATCTTTGACCGCGCCTTCCTGGGCACCGTCGAGCGTTACGGCCGCGCCCACGAGATGGGCCTGATGGTCCAGTATAACCTGCAGTCGGGCCAGCCCTTTAAAGACGCCTTGCTGGCGCCACCCCTGCTTTTGAAGGGCAAGATCAGCCCCTTTCCCATGAAGATCAAGGACTTAGCGTCGGTAAAACAGATCTTTGCCCGGGCCCGGGCTCAAGGAGGTGGCCAGCATTGAAATACGCCTATTACCCCGGCTGCTCCCTGGAGGCCACGGCCAAAGAGTACAACCAGTCAGCGAAACTGGTGGCCCGGCACCTGGGGGTGGACCTGTGGGAGATCCCCGACTGGAGCTGCTGCGGCGCCACGGCCGCCCATAACAACAACCATCTCCTCTCCCTGGCTCTACCGGCCCGGAACCTGGCCATTGCCGAGGCTGAAGGCCTGGATGTGGCCGTGCCCTGCGCCGCCTGCTTCAACCGCCTGCGGGCCGCTGAGGCGGCCGTGCGGGAAGCGGACGGCATGCGGGCGACCATCAGTGAAATCATTGGACGGGAGTACCGGGGCACGAATCACACCCGGGCCTTCCTGGACATTATGGTCAATGAGGTCGGCCTGGAGAAGATTAAGGAGCAGGTAGTCAAGCCCCTGGCGGGCTTAAAATTGGCGGCCTACTACGGCTGCCTGCTGGTGCGGCCGCCGAAGCTGACGGCCTTTGACGACCCGGAAGACCCCATGACTATGGACCGGTTGATTGGGGCCCTGGGGGGCGAGGCCGTTACCTGGTCCTATAAAACGGAGTGTTGCGGCGGGAGTCTGGCCACAGCCCGGGGGGACATCGGCGTGCGCATGATCTACCAGATTCTACGCCACGCCGGGGATGCCGGGGCTGAGGGTGTCGTCACCGCCTGCCCCTTGTGCTTCTTGAACCTGGACATGCGGGAAGGCCAGGCGGCGGCAGCCCACGGCGACCAGCTGCAACTCCCCATCTTCTATTTTACGGAACTCATGGGCCTGGCCCTAGGTTACGCGCCCAAGGACCTGGGGCTTACCACCCACTTTGTCAACCCGCTGCCCTTGCTGGAGGCTAAAGAAATCCTGCGGCACCCGGCCACAAGGAGGGAGTCAGCATGAAGCGCATCGGTGTTTTTATCTGCCACTGCGGCACCAATATCGCCTCGGTGGTGGATGTCAAAAAGGTGGCGACAACGGCGCAAACCTTTCCCGGGGTGGCCTACGCCACCGATTACCAGTATATGTGTTCCGACCCCGGCCAGGAGCTGATCCGCAAGGCCATCAAAGAACAGCGCCTGGACCGGGTGGTGGTGGCCTCCTGCTCACCCCGTCTCCACGAGCCGACCTTCAGGAAGACCGTGGAAAGCGCCGGCATTAATCCTTATCTTTTTGAAATGGCCAATATCCGCGAGCAGTGCGCCTGGGTCCACTCCCGGGATAAAGAGCAGGCAACCGCCAAGGCCATCGATCTGGTCCGGGCGGCCGTGGCCAAGGTGGGCCGGGACGGCCCCCTACACCCGGACGCCATCCCCATTACCAAGCGCGCCCTGGTCATCGGCGCCGGTATTGCCGGCATGCAGGCGGCCCTGGATATCGCCGATACCGGCTACGAAGTGGTGTTGCTGGACCGGGAACCGACCATCGGCGGCAACATGGTCAAGCTGGACAAGACCTTCCCGACCCTGGACTGCTCTGCTTGAATAAGCACGCCGAAAATGGTTGCTGCGGCGCAGCATCCTCACATCAAACTCATGACCTATGCTGAAGTGGAGAATATCGCCGGCTATGTCGGCAATTTTGAAGTGACCATCCGTCAGAAGGCGCGCTCGGTAGACCCGGTGAAGTGTACCGGCTGCGGGACCTGCTGGGAGAAGTGCCCTACCAAGGTCGACAGCGAGTTTGACCTGGGCCTGGGTAAACGCAAGGCCATCTACCTGCCCTTCCCCCAGGCGGTGCCGGCGGTGCCGGTCATCGACCGCGAACACTGCCGCCAGTTCACCAAAGGTAAATGCGGCGTCTGCCAGAAGGTCTGCCCGGCGAAGGCCGTCGACTATGAGCAGCAGGACCAGGTTTTTACCGAGAACTTCGGCGCCATTGTCGTGGCTACCGGTTACGACCTTTTTAAATGGGAAGAGGTTTACGGTGAGTATGGCTACGGCAAGTACCCGGACGTTATCACCGGTATGCACTTCGAGCGCCTGAACAACGCCGCCGGCCCCACCGGCGGCAAGATCCTGCGGCCCTCCGACGGTAATGAACCCCGGACGGTGGTCTTCATCAAGTGCGTGGGTTCCCGGGACGAGGCCAAGGGTAAGAGCTACTGCTCCCGGGCCTGCTGCATGTACACGGCCAAGCACGCCCACCAGGTGCTGGAGAAGATCCCCGATTCCCAGGCCATCGTCTTCTATATGGACATCCGCACCCCGGGCAAGGCCTATGAGGAGTTCCAGCAGCGCTCCGTCCACGAGGGAGCAGTCTACGTCCGCGGCCGGGTGAGCCGGGTCTTCCAGGAGGGCGACAAGCTCATCGTCCGCGGTGAGGATACCCTCCTCGGCCGCCAGGTGGAGGTCGCCGCCGATATGGTGGTCCTGGCCACGGCCATGGTCCCCAGCGCGGGCTGGGAGGATGTAGCCAAGATGCTGGGCCTGCAGGCCGATAAAGACGGTTTCTTCCAGGAGGCCCATCCCAAGCTGCGGCCGGTGGAGACCTTTACTGCCGGCGTCTTCCTGGCCGGGGCCTGCCAGGGGCCCAAGGATATCCCCGACACCGTCGCCCAGGCCAGCGCGGCGGCCGTCAAGGTCTGCCAACTCTTTGCCAAGGATGAGATGGCCACTGACCCCATGATCGCCGCCGTGGATGAAAGCATCTGCTCCGGCTGCGCCATGTGCGAGAAGCTCTGTCCTTACAAGGCCATTTCCCTTAAGACCATTACGGAACGGGTATCCGGCAAGCAGGTCAGCCGTCGGGTGGCGGTGGTGAACAGCGGCCTGTGCCAGGGCTGCGGCACCTGCTCGGTGGCCTGCCCGTCCAGTGCCATGAATCTCCGTGGCTTTACCAACGAGCAAATACTGGCGGAGGTGGATGCGGTATGTCTGTAGCCCAAGCGCCGGGCTGGGAGCCCAAAATCGTGGCCTTTTGCTGCAACTGGTGCGCCTATGCCGGGGCCGACCTGGCGGGCCTCAACCGCTTGCAGTACCCGGCCAACGTGCGGGTGATCCGGGTGCCCTGCTCGGGCCGGGTCAACCCCCAGTTCGTCCTGCGGGCCTTCCAGCGCGGGGCCGACGGGGTCCTGGTCTCCGGCTGACACCCGGGTGACTGCCACTATGCTAGTGGCAATTACTTCACTCGCCGCCGTTTTCTCTTAATGCAGCGGGTCCTGCAGTTCATGGGCCTGGAGCCGGAACGCCTCCAGGCGCGCTGGGTGTCGGGCTCGGAGGGCCCCCGTTTTGCCCAGGTCATCTCCCAGATCACCGAGGAAATCCGGGCCCTGGGGCCCAACAGGAAGTTGAGGGATGACGCATGAGCAGCATTCAGGAACAAATGCGTGCCCGGGCCCGGGAGCTATTGAGTAAAAATGAGGTCCAGATGGTCATCGGCTGGGAGAAGGGGACCTTCTGGTACCTGTCGCCGCCGGTCTTTATCACCGACCCGGAGGATTGCGACCGCCTGGTATGGGACGAGTTTTGCACCAACAACCTGGCCAAGTACCTCCTGGACTACAAGCATACGGAGGATAAAATCGCCCTCTTCGTCAAGGGTTGCGACGCCCGGGGCATTAACCGCCTCCTTCAGGATAACCAGATCCAGCGGGAGCGAGTTTACCTCCTCGGCATCAACTGCCCCGGAATTAAGGACGGCCGCCAGGCGGCCGCCTTGGGAGAGGGGCGGCGGGCTGAGGTGCCCCTGGCGGAAAAGTGCCGCTACTGCACCCACCCCGAGCCGGTAATATATGACGAGCTGCTTCAAGATGACGGCAGCGCCGTAGTGCGGGAAGGGGTGCCCGCGGACGGGGGCCGTTTTGCCGCCGTGGAGAAGCTGGAAGCCTTGACCCCTGACGAGCGCTACGCCTTCTGGACGAGCCAGTACGACCGCTGCCTGCGCTGTTATGCCTGCCGCAACGTCTGCCCGGCCTGCAACTGCCGCGAGTGCATCTTCGACCGCAGCCAGTCCGGCTGGTGCGGCAAGCAAATGAGCCGCAGCGAGAACCAGTTTTTCGCCATTACCCGGGCCCTGCATGTGGCCGGCCGCTGCATCGAGTGCGGCGAGTGCGAGCGGGTCTGCCCGGAGGGCATACCCATTATGAGCCTGAATAAGAAGATCATCAAAGACCTGAACGAACTCTTCGGCGAGTACGAAGCCGGTCTGGACCTGGAGACCCGGCCGCCCCTGGGCCAATACAACCTCCAGGATCCGGATGAGTTCAGTAAATAGGGGGGAGGTGGCGTCATGTTGAAGATTAACCGGACCAAACTGCCGGAACTGCTCGCTGTCTGGGCCAGGGGGGCCAGGGTCTTCGTTCCCCAGGAGCGGGAAGGGACCAGTGTTTTCACCCCCTGGGAGGGGGAGGGCCAGCTGACCCTGGGCCGGGGCAATACCCTGGAACCGCCCAAAGACCTCTTCTTCCCCCGGACGGAGACCATGTACCGCTACCAGGTAGACGGCGCGGCCGCCACCCTGGCCACGCTGCCCCCCCTGGAAGAGCAACGGGTGTTGGTGGGCATCCGCTCCTGTGACGCCCGGAGCCTCTTGATTATGGATGACGCCTTTCTGACGAAGGGCTATGTCGATGAGTTTTACCGCCAGCGGCGGGAGAACACCCGCATCGTCGCCCTGGCCTGCACCACGGCCCAGCCCACCTGTTTTTGCACGGCCTTCGGCATCGACCCTGGCCGCGCCGAAGGGGCCGATGTCCAGATGTGGCCGCTGGATGATGGTTACCTCCTGGAGGCGCTTACTGACGCCGGTCAGAAGCTGCTCCAGCAGGCCGGCGACCTCCTGGCAGAGGCCGGCGACACCCCCCTTCCGGCGGCGGCAGCGCCCAAGCTCAAGGTGGATGTCGGCGGCATCACGGAGAAACTGCAGCAAATGTTTGAGCACCCTTACTGGACGGCGGTCAGCCGCAAGTGCCTGGGATGCGGCGCCTGCACCTACCTCTGTCCCACCTGCTATTGCTTTGACATCCAGGGCGAAAACCGGGGCGACAGCGGCTACAAATTCCGCTGCTGGGACTCCTGCATGTTCTCCGAGTACACCCGCATGGCCGGCGGCCACAACCCGCGGCCCTCAAAAAAGGAGCGCCTGCGTAACCGCTTCCTGCATAAGCTCCAGTACTTTCCGGAGCGTTACGGTAAATTCGCCTGCGTTGGTTGCGGCCGTTGCCTGGATCGCTGCCCGGTTAATGTGGATATTACCAGGGTGATCCGTGAGGTCAAGGAGGTGACCCTGTAATGGCGGCAGCAGCGCGGGCCAACCCCCTGGTACCCCAGGTGGGCCGGATTACAAAGATTATCGAGGAAACCACGGATGTGAAGACTTTTCACGTCACCACCGACACCGGCAAACCCTTTACCCCCCTGCCGGGGCAATTGGCCATGCTTTCCCTGCTGGATGTGGGGGAGGCCATGTTTTCCATCACCTCCCAGGGGCCGGAGCACTTGGAGCTGGCCATTAAGAAAGTCGGGATGCTGACGGAGGCCCTCCACGAGGCCGAGCCGGGGCAGGCGGTGGGCATCCGCGGCCCTTACGGCAATGGGTTTCCCCTGGAGATGATGCGGGGTAAGGATTTGCTTTTTATCGGCGGCGGCATTGGCCTGGCGCCGGTGCGTTCCTTGATTAATTACTGCATTGAGCACCGCGGGAACTACGGCCACTTATGGATTATTTACGGCGCCCGTTCCCCGGACGACCTGTGTTTTAAGGAGGATCTTTTTAACAACTGGCCCAAGGTGGAGAACTGCCGGGTAGACGTGACTGTTGACCGGGGCGACGGGACCTGGCAGGGGCATGAGGGCTTTGTGCCGGCCTTTGTCGAGGAACTGGGACCTAAACCGGAGGGCAAAGTGGCCATCACCTGCGGGCCGCCCATTATGATCAAGTTCGTCCTCCAGTCCATGGAGAAGCTGGGCTTTAAGGACGAGCAGATTGTCACCACCCTGGAGATGCGCATGAAGTGCGGCATCGGCAAGTGCGGCCGTTGTAACCTGGGCAGCTGCTACGTCTGCCTGGACGGCCCCGTCTTCACCCTGGCCCAGTTGAAGAAGCTGCCGGCTGAGTATTAATCGGCCGGCATAAGCCCAGGGCTGACGGGTACAGGCTCCGGGCTCCAGTGGTTCTCGGCTAGCAAACTTGGCGCTCAGCCTTGCTCAGCGGCGGGGGTGGCTTGGCTTATCCCTTTGAACAATCGTTATAGGGCGTGCTTTTTCTTGTTCTTGAAGGCACGTTACGATCCCCATCCCGTTCACCGCCGCCTCGCCGCGGCCTCGCTGAGTTTGCTAACGCCTCGAACCAAGTCGCCCTCCGCCTGTACCCGCCAGCCCTTGCTCGGCCAGCTAAAAAAACTGCAAGGAGTTCCACAATATGCCGGCTGATTATCATATCCACGGCCTGGCCCACCAGGGGCCGCCCCATACCGTCGCCCGCCTGCTGCCCTACGTCCAAACAGCCCAGGCGGCCGGTCTTACCGTGATGGGCTTTGCCGAACACGATCGTTACCTGGAAGACCTGGATTTCAGCGTCTTCACCGAACTGAAAAGGCTAACCGGCCTGCCCGTCCGGGCCGGCCTGGAGGTGGACTTCCGGCCGGAGAAGGACCACCAGGAGCAGCTGGCCGGTCGGCCCTGGGATTACCTGATTGGCTCCGTCCACGCCGTGGGTGATTGGGAGTTTGACCGGCCCGGGCAGGAAGCCGGCTTTGAGGCCTGGGATATCGACGAACTTTATGCCGCCTATTTTGACCTGGTAGCCCGGGCGGCAGCCACCGGCCTTTTCCAGATCATCGGCCACCTGGACCTGATCAAGATTTACGGCCACCGGCCCCGCCGGCCGGTGCTGGAGCTGGCCGAACCGGCCCTCCGGGCCGTGGCCCGAAGCGGCGCCGCCCTGGAGCTCAATACCGCCGGTTTATTTAAACCGGTAGGGGAGATCTACCCCTCCCAGGAGATCCTGGCCCGGGCCTTTGAACTAAACATCCCGGTTATTATCAGTTCCGATGCCCACGCTCCCGGGGAGGTGGCCAGGGAACGGGAACAGGCGCGGGAGCTTTTACGCCAGATCGGTTACACCTGCCTGGCAACCTTCTCCGGCCGGGAGATGGCTACGGAACCGCTATTTTAAATTAGCCCCTAAGGAAGGTTAAATAGGGCTTAATTGTGAAAACAGGCACAAAAGCGGAGTTGAAGCGGAGATGGTCCAGGGAATATCCGGGGGAAGGCTGTTAAGTAATATTTAACCCATTGCCGCCCCCCGGCCTTCCCGAAATTTGACTTGACAGCCTGCAAACCTTACTTTATGATGAAATTATGAAAATTGCGGTTTAGGGGAGTAGCCCCGGATTCTTCCGGTACCAGGTTCGTCAAGACGGCCAGCCGGCCCGGACCTGGCAGGTAACGCGCAAGACCTTCACCGCTCCGCAAAGGGGGCGATGGAGGTTTTTTTGATCTTAAATAAGGAACGGCAGGTTACGGAAAAATAACAGGGAAGGGGGAGAAGTAATGAGCGATATTGTTTTGCTTTTAATCAGCCTGGGAATCATTCTTCTAGGGGCGGAGGGCTTTACCAACGGTGTGGAGTGGTTGGGGAAAAAGCTGCACTTAACTGAAGGGGCGGTGGGCAGTATCCTGGCGGCAGTAGGTACGGCCCTGCCGGAGACCATGATCCCCATTATTGCCATTATCTTCGGCGGCGGTCACGCCGGCGAGGAGATCGGCATCGGCGCTATCCTGGGGGCACCCTTTATGCTCAGCACCCTGGCCTTCTTTATCACTGGCGTGGCGGTCATCGCCTACCGCCACCGCCGGCCGGATTACCCGCGGATGAATCTGGATACCGCGACCATGGGGAGGGATCTGGGGTTCTTCCTTTGCGTTTATTCAGTAGCCGTCCTGGCCTCCTTCCTGGGAGCCCATATCTGGAAACAACTAGTTGCAGTTGGGCTGGTGATTGCCTACGCTACTTATGCCTATCTAACAGTCACCCGGGGTAGTACCCTGGAAGAGGGGGAGAAGTTGAATCCCCTTTACCTGGCCCGCCGGGCGGCTGAACCTGCCGCGGCCCTGGTCGCCCTGCAGATCATCGTGGCCCTGGGTATGATTATCGGCGGCGCCCGCCTCTTTGTAGCTGGGGTGGAGGACCTGGCGCGGATTATCGGCATTCCACCTTTTGTTCTGGCCTTGATTATTGCTCCCATAGCCACGGAACTGCCGGAGAAGTTTAACAGCGTTATCTGGGTCGGCCGGGGCAAAGATACCCTGGCCCTGGGTAATATCACCGGGGCCATGGTTTTCCAGAGTTCGATGATCCCGGCCTTGGGCATCGCCATGACCAGCTGGGAATTGACCACGGGGGCTTTAATCAGCGCTATCCTGGCCATTTTTTCCGCCGGTCTGGTCTTTTTCCGGATCAGCCGGCATCGCTATCTAACCCCCTATACCCTGGTGAGCGGTGGCGCCTTTTACGGCATCTTCGTTATTCTTATTTTTAGCGGTTTTATCAGGTAACCCTCCAGATCGTGACGGTCTCGCCAGGCGGGACCGTCCTTTTTTATCCCTGCGTACCGGAAATGAGTACATAAACCGGCGGTGGATTAGAATAAGGGTTAAGCGCATCGTTAGTATAATAGGAATATACTGGAGTAAACAGGAAGGATGGTGGGCATAGTGCCCCGGGTAGTAGTCGTAGGGGGCGGTTGGGCGGGTTGCGCTGCCGCCCTGGCTGCCCGCCGGGCCGGGGCGGCAGTAGCCCTTCTGGAGCGAACTGACATGCTCCTGGGGACCGGCCTGGTGGGGGGCATCATGCGTAATAACGGCCGTTTTACGGCGGCTGAGGAAATGCTGGCCCTGGGCGGCGGGGAGCTATTCCGGGTTACCGATGCTGCCGCCAGACACCGGAATATCGATTTTGCCGGTCACCACCATGCCTGGCTTTACGATGTGACCAGGATCGAGCCCCTGGTGCGCCGGCTCTTAGAGGAGGCCGGGGTGGAAGTTCACGCCTTGAGCCGGGTCACGGCTGTTCAGCGTGAAAAAGACAGTATCACCGCCGTCCTCACGGAGGCGGGTCAGATCTATGCCGGGGAAGCCTTTGTCGATGCTACTGGTACGGCCGGGCCGCCGGCCAATTGCCGCCGCTATGGCAACGGCTGCGCTATGTGCATCTATCGCTGCCCGGCCTTTGGCGGCCGGGTAGGCCTGGCGGCCCTGGCTGGGGTGCAGGAGTACGCCGCCCTCCGGCGGGGCGGTGGCCGCGGCGCCCTGAGCGGTTCCTGCAAGCTCCATAAGGGTTCCCTGGCACCGTGGTTGGTGAGCCGCCTGGAGGCTGAAGGGGTAGCCCTGCTCCCTCTACCTGGGGATCTGCCGCCCAAAGGGGATTTGCTCCAGCGTAAGGCCTGCCAGCAGTACGCCTTGCCGGAATACGCGGCTAACGTCATCCTCCTGGATACCGGCCCGGCCAAACTGATGGCGCCTTTTTTTCCCCTGGAGGTTTTGCGGCGGATCGGGGGTCTGGAAAAGGCCCGCTTTGAGGACCCCTACGCCGGCAGCCTGGGCAACTCGGTACGCTTCCTGGCCATGGTGCCCCGGGACGATACCCTCAGGGTTGCGGGCCTGAGCAACCTCTTTTGTGCCGGCGAAAGGGCAGGGCCCTTCGTCGGTCACACCGAGGCCATAGTTACTGGAACCCTGGCTGGCCACAATGCCGCCCGCCTCCTGGCAGGGGTAGAGCCCCTGGTTCTGCCGGCTAACCTGGCTGTAGGCGATATCATCGCTTACACCCGCCGCCAGGTGGCCAGCGGCGACGGCCTCTACCAGCGTTTTACCTTTTCCGGCGCCGGCTATTTTGCCAGGATGCAGAAGCTGGGGCTATATACTACTGATCTGGAGGTTATCAAGCAGCGGGTTGGTGACCTGGCCGGGGTATTTTCCCGCCCCCTCCTGGGCAGGAAATAGCCGGCAAGCGCCGAATAATAAAAAGGATGTTATTTTCGGAGGAACAAGCCTGTGGAACTGCTGGCCCTCTTTAGCACCGCCTTTCTAGTGGGTCTCTCCGGCGCCCTGATGCCGGGACCCTTGCTGACGGTAACGATAGAAGAGAGTACCCGCCGGGGAGCTGGGGCCGGACCCCTGCTGGTCCTGGGTCATGGCTTACTGGAACTCCTTCTAGTGGGGCTCCTTCTTTTCGGCCTGGGCGGCTTTCTTGCCCGGCCGTTAGTGGGCCGCCTGGTGGCCGCCCTGGGGGGCCTGGTCCTCCTCTGGATGGGATGGCAGATGCTCAGGGGAGCCACTACCGGGGCGGTGCAGCTACAGCTGGCCGGGGAGGAGACGGCCGCCCTTTCCCCGGCCCGGCCGGTTTGGCAGGCGGTGGTCACCGGCAGCGTCATCAGCCTGGCCAACCCCTACTGGCTACTCTGGTGGGCGAGCATTGGCGCCGCCTTCCTGGCTCAAGCAGCACGGTTGGGCGCCGGCGGCGTGACCTCCTTTTTTAGCGGCCACATCCTCGCCGACCTGGGTTGGTATTCCCTGATTGCCATCGGGGTGGCCGCCGGCAGGCGTTTTATCAGCCAGCGCCTCTACCAGTACCTGATTATGGGCTGTGGTATTTTCTTGTTAATCCTGGGGGCCCTTTTTATCCTGGCTGGTTACCGCGGCCCCCTCAATGTATAACCTGCAAGGAGTGATTGATCGTGGAAGTCTATGACTGCGCCCATCAGTTAGCGCGGGAACTGGCCCGGAGTGCCGAGTATAACGACTTGCGCCTCGCCCGGGCCAAACTGGAGAGCAACCCGGCCAATATGGACATGCTCCGGGACTTTCGCCGCCGCCAGCTGGCCCTGGAGGTGGCCGCTTTAAACGGTAAGGAGCCCGATGAGGGTGAGAAGCGGGCCTGGGAGGAGAGCTACCGGATTATCAGCCTGAACCCGGCCATCACCGCCTACCTGGAGGCGGAGCAAAGGCTGGCGCGGCTGCTGGCCGATATCCAAAAAATACTTATCGATGCTTTACCGGAATGGGGCCAGGATTTAAAGAACGAGATTGACAAAAAATAAGCTTGGGCATATAATGTTACTAGTAATAATCGTTACCAACAAGTGGTGAGAACTAATGGAGCCCATAGTAGGCAAGCGCATGACCAAACAAAAGAAGATTATCCTGGATATTCTCCGCCATACGGATACCCATCCTACAGCCGACTGGGTTTACGCCCAGGCGCGCAAGGTTTTACCCGACATCAGCCTGGGGACCGTTTACCGGAACCTGGGAGTTTTAAAAGATGCCGGCGAGATAATGGAGCTCAACTATGGCAGCACCTACAGCCGCTACGACGGCAACCCGGAGAATCACTACCACTGCGTCTGCCTGAATTGCGGTCGCATCATCGACCTGCCCATGCCGGTACACCGTGAATTGGAGAAGGAAGCGGCCGCCAACGGCTGCAGTAAGATCCTTTATCACCGGTTGGAGTTCTACGGCATCTGCAGCGAATGCCAGGAGAAAAAAGAACACTAGGCCAGGCAGCAAACCTGGCTTTTTGTTTATGGTGCGATGCCGTGGGAATGAAAAGGGAACCGCCTGCAGGCGGCAAAAATATGGGGTGCATTTAAAGGATTACTGGTTTTAACCGAGAATCAAAATTAAAGAGAAATCAGCTTCCGGGGGTGATGGAGAATGGCGGCTGAAGAGGTAAGAGTCGAGGGCAGGACAGTGGCCGAAGCAATCCGGCAGGCGGCGGCCATCCTGGAGGCGTTGCCAGAGGACCTGGAGGTGGAAGTGGTTCAGCATGAAAGCAACGGCTTTCTAGGGATTGGCCGCCGGCCGGCTGTGATTATCGCCCGGATGGCCGGAGAACCAGTAGCCGGCGGGGAAGGAGCGTCTCTATCCCCGGAAGAGGATGCTGCCAGCTACGGAGTAATGCCTGGGACCAGTGGTGAGGAAACGCCTGCTCTCTTGTCGGCCGGGGTGGAAAGGATGCCGGGCACGGTGCCTATTAGCACCATCGCGGCGGACGCCAGTGCCGGTTTGGCCTCGGAAGCAGCAGGAGAGGATGACGATCGGCCCGGATATGCCTGGGTGGAGGGCGGCCGGGTGCAGGTAGGAGGCGGCAAGCCTCCGGCCACGATTATTGCCGGTGATCATTTTGACCTGTATGTCAACGGGCGGCAGGTAGCCGGCGAGGCTGCGGTCCGCTCCGGGGATCAGGTGGAAGTCCGGCCCCGGGGGGAGATGGAAAAGGGCCAGTGGAAATTAACCATCAGCGGCGACGGCCTGGCGGCCCGGCTGGTTCTGAAGCCCGGCTGCCAAAAAACCTGGCGGTTAAAGGACCAGTTCCCGGCGGCGCGCCTGCAGCTGGAAGGGGAAGGGGTGGCCAGAGCCCTCCCGGCCTTGACCAGGGAAGAACTCCTCGCCGAACTGCAGCGCCAGCAAGTTGTCTTTGGTATTGATGAGGAGGCCGTCCGTCAGGCCGTCACTGCTACCGAGGGCGGGGAGATAATTGTCGCCCGGGGTCAGCCAGCCCAGCCCGGCGAGGACGGCCGGGTGGAGTGCCTTTTCCCTACTGCCGGTGCCAACCGTGTGGAAGTAGGCGAAGAAGAACGGGTGGATTACCGGGAGCTGGTGGTCCGGGCCTCGGCCGCAAGGGGGGATCTCCTGGCAGTCAAGGTGCCGCCCCGGCCGGGTAAGCCCGGCCATACAGTGACGGGCAAGGTAATCACCCCGCCGGAGCCCCGGGATGTAGAACTGGTGGCCGGTAAGGGTACTGAAGTGATTGACGGCCAACGTTGTGTGGCCCGGGAGGAAGGGCAACCCCAGTTACACCAGCGGCGCGGCCAGGTGGTGGTTGATATTATCCCCGTCCTGCTCCACCGGGGGGATGTGGACCTGGCTTCAGGCAACCTTAAATTCAAGGGCGGCATCAATATTACCGGTAACGTTACCGAGACTATGCAGGTAGCGGCCAGCCGGGACGTGGAGATTAGCGGTGATGTTACCCAGGCTACGGTCAAGGCCGGCGGTTCCATTATAATTCGCCGTAACTGCATCGGCTCGACCCTGATAGCCGGGGGGGTGCATGGCGTCTACCAGAGTGTAGAACCCCTCCTGGCCGACTTGGCCCAGCAGTTGCCCCTCCTTCAGGCAGCCCTCCAGCAATTGGAGCGGGAGGCCAACCAGCAGCGCCAGCCGGGTCGCCAGTTCAATACCGGCTACTTGCTAAACATCTTGGTGGAAAATAAATTTAAGAAAGCACCGGCCCAGGCCTACAAACTGGAGCAACTAACAAAGGGTGTCCAGGGTGGCCCCCAGGAACAAAGACTGGTGCAGCTGGCCCAGGAACTGGCCCGCGCCTTTCGCAATCCGGCAGCCATGCAGGGCCTGGGCTCGGCTTACCTGGAACGGTTGATAGCCGGTGTGCAAGAAATGGCGGCCTACTGCCGGGAAATCCCCCAGGACGGCGGCCATATTACCCTGAATTATGCCCTGAACAGCAAACTGCAGGCCGGCGGCCAGGTTAAGGTCACCGGCCGGGGCTGTTTTAATACCGAGATTATCGCCGGTGGTAAGGTGGAGATCCAGGGGGTCTTCCGGGGCGGTAGCATCTATGCCAGTGATGACGTCTTTGCCCAGGAAGTAGGTTCCAGTGGCGGCGCCAGGACCCTGATCCGGGTGACCGAGGGTAAAACTATTAAAGCCGGCAAAATCTGGACAAACTGCATCCTGCAGGTAGGCAAGCGCATCCGCCAGATTGACAATGAGGAGAGCCGCCTGATGGCTTATTTAAATCACGAGGGGGACCTGGTGCTGGGTACTTTTTAAGATAGGAGATGGTGCTGGCTAATGGCCGACAGCTGGGAGTTTCTCAGGCAGGTACCGGTCTTTGCCGGCTTAAACCCGGAGGAGCTGCAGCATATTGCCTCCCTGGCCCTCCGGCGGCATTACCGCAAGAATATGTATCTCTTTATGGAAGGCGAGCCCGGGGACGCCATCTATTTTGTCACTAGGGGCGCCATCAAGCTTTTCCAGGTCCTGGAGGACGGCCGGGAGAAAATCCTCCACTTCGTCCGGGAAGGGGAGATCTTTGCCGAGGTGCTGCTGTTTGAGGGCGGCCCCTATCCGGCTACGGCCCAGACCCTGGAGGATACGGAGGTAGGTATTATCCGTAATGCCGACATGGAAGCCCTCCTAAGCCGGCACGGTGAAATGGCGGTCAAGATTATCAAGGTCATGAGCCGCCGCCTGCGCCAGGCCCAGAACCACATCCGCGACCTGGCCCTGAAGGGGGCATACGGCCGCTTGGCCAGCAGCCTGTTGCAGCTAGCCCAGCAGTACGGTAAACCTCGGGAAGACGGGGTAACTATTGATCTCAACCTGAGCCAGCAGGAACTAGCCAGCCTGATCGGCACCTCCCGGGAGACAGTGGCCCGGATTTTAAGCGACTTCAAGCGCCTGGGCACGGTGGAGGTAGAACGCCAGCGGATTACCATTCTGGAGCCGGAAAAACTGCGCGAATGGTAGGTATCGAGGGGTTGCCGGAAATTTTGACGTTCTTTCCGGGCCCTGGCTACGGTTTGCACCAGCCGGTGGCAAGGTAAAAGACATGGGTCGGGTAGCGAGCACCGCCGGATAAGCTTTTCACACCTTCCACCGGGCCCAAACAGCTATTCAGCCTCCAGCCCTTGCGAAAAAGTAAACAGGTATTATAATAAGTAGCAGAACCTGATAGCAGTGCGAATGGTAATTATGGCTAAAGGGGGCTAAGAGATGCTCGATAAACGCCCGGCACCCAGTATTAAACCAGAGGCGGGTGAGGAGTGGCTGGAACGCCTGCAGTGGCTGGGCATCAGGGTGGAGGAGCCCGGAGAAAAAGCCGAAGATCAAGCCGCCATGTGATGGAGATAATAGAAAACCCTGCGGTGACCCTATATAATAGGGTCAGAATAAGCCGCAGGGTTTTCTTTTTTGGTATCATCTCATTTTTTAAAGGAGTGGTCCCATTGCCATCGGAAGTTACACTATCCTGGCTGGGTGAGGCCTTCGCCCGGGACGGCTACATCTGCGGGGAGGAGGTCCTGGTCCCGGTTTACCTCGCTTTAAAGTTGGAAAAGCCCCTGCTCATTACCGGCGCCCCGGGGGTGGGCAAGACCGAGATCGCTAAGGTCTTGAGCCGGGTCCAGTCTACCGATCTCATCCGCCTGCAGTGCTACGAGGGCCTGGATGAGAATAAGGCCCTGTACGAGTGGAATTACCAGAAACAGCTATTGATGATCGAATTGCTGCGCCGGGATTGCTCCCTGGAAGAGGTCCGGTCGGATCTCTTTGCCGAGGAATACCTGCTCGAACGACCCTTGCTGAAGGCCCTGCGCCATCCCTGGCGTCCGGTGCTCTTGATCGACGAGATTGACAAAAGCGACCAGGAGTTTGAAGCCTTCCTGCTGGAGGTGCTCTCCGACTTCCAGGTTTCCATACCGGAAATGGGTACCATCAAGGCCCGCCAGGTGCCCGTGGTCGTTTTAACTAGTAACGGCGAACGGGAGCTCTCCGATGGTTTAAAGCGGCGCTGCCTCTTCCTGTATATCGATTACCCGGATGTAGAGAAGGAAACCCGAATAATTCGCACTAAAGTGCCGGAGGCCGGCGAGGTTCTGGCCCGCCAGGTGGCAGCGGCGGTGCACCGGATCCGTACGGAGCTGGACCTGCGCAAAAAACCGGCCATCGCCGAGACCATTGACTGGGCCCGGGCCCTGGTCCTAATGGAAGCCCGGGTCCTGGAGCCCAACCTGGTGCGCCGGACCCTGAACCTGCTTTTAAAAGATCAGGAGGACCTGGCAACTCTGAACCAGGAAGTGGGGGTGGAGGAACTGTGCCGACAGGTTACCAGCCGGGGCTGACCTTGGCAGCCAACCTGGTGCACTTTATCCACCTCCTACGCCGGCTGGGCCTGCGGGTCAGCACGGCAGAAACCCTGACGGCCCTGGCAGCCCTGCAGGACCTCCCCTTGGACCGGGAAGAAGTGGTCCGGGCAGCCCTCCAGGCGGCCCTGATTAAGGATGGGGACCGGGTAGCCCTCTTTCGTCAGGCCTGGTCCTACTTTTTTCACCCGGGCGGGGAAGGGAACCCTAACCTGCCGACGGATGCAGCCGGCCCGGAAGAACCCGCAGAACCCGCGGCCGGTCCCGACCCGGAGCAGGACCTTTTTTTCCGCGGCCGCCCCCTGGAGCTGCCAGCTGCGGATCGGGAGGTCTACCAGCAGCTGGCGCCGGAGATCCGGCAGCGCCTGCGGCAGTTTGTCCAGGCCAGCGATGCCGGCGCTCCCGATGACGAACGCTTCCGTCTTTTGCTGGTCGCCCTGGTCAGCGGCCAGTTGAACTACTTGCGGTGCCAGCTGGCTGAGGCAAGGACTTTAATGGCCCCCCGGGAAGGAGCGGTGCTGGAGGCCGGGCTGGCCGCGATAGTTGCGGCGGCAGACCAGGATACAGGGATTCTCTGGGCTGACCTCAAAGAATTGGCTACAGCCGACCCGGCCAGGGTGACCCGGGTCATTCGCCGCCTGATCCGGCGCCTGGCTACGGTCCTGGCGCGGCGCTACCGCCCGGCACGGAAGAAGGGGGCTATCAACTGGCGGCAGAGCATCCGCCGCAACCTTCAGTACGGCGGCCTGCCACTGCGCCTGGCCTACCGGGCCCGCCGGGTGAAAAAGCCCCGCCTCCTGCTGCTAGCCGATGTCTCCGGCTCCATGGCCCGCTACGCCACCTTTGTCATAGGTTTTATTTACGGTTTGGGTCAGGTAGTCGGCGGGGTGGAAGCCTTTGTCTTTGCGGAGAACTTTCGCCGGGTAACGTCCCTCCTAGATAAACGACTGGCGCCGGCGGACCTCCAGGCTAAACTTATGGCGGCGACTCCCACCTGGGGCGAGGGCACGCGCCTGGACCTGGCCCTGACAGGAATCTTAAAGGAGTACCCGGCCCTGTTCCAGAAGAATACCGTGGTGCTGCTGATCAGCGACACCAAAACCTTGCAGCTGCCGGCCGCGGCTGCGGCCCTGAAAAAGTGGCGGGGTAGGGTAAAGGACATCCTGTGGTTGAATACCCTGCCCCGGGAGGAGTGGCCCCGCTGGCAGTCTGTTACCGCTTTACGGCCTTACTGCCGTATGTTACCCTGCCGCTCCCTGGGCCAGCTGGAGCTGATCCTGCGGGAGCATTTGTAGGGGCCTAACGCCGGCGCTAGCGAACCGTTATCTGCCTGGACATATTGACAGCGAAAAACGTTAATAGTAGAATATTAACGGTTAAAACGGTAGGGGGTGAAAGTGATGCCGACTTATGATTTCCGCTGCCAGGAGTGCGGTGAGCGTTTTACAGTCAAGATGTCCTGGAAGGATAAAGATAAAGCTACCTGTCCCGCCTGCGGCAGCCAGAAACTGCAGCAGCTCTTTACGGGGATTACCATCCTCGGCGGCGGCAGCAGCGGTGGCGGTTGCGTAGCTCCGGCCGGGAGCAGCTTCAGTTGAGGTGGTTAAATAAAGGGGCCGGCGGCCCCTTAAAATTTTAATTACAGCCCTTTAAATTACCCCCGCAGGGTCGTTGTAATGTTCCGGGTGGAAATATACAACTATTTACTACGTGTTGACACCCGCCAGCCCTTACGTTATGATGGGGCAGAGAGGGGTGGAGCAATGGGTATGATGTCTTCCCTGCGCCGGCTAAGTAAAAGGAAGCCGGTTCTGGGGATTTTATTTGTAGTCGTCTTAAGTATCGGCCTGGTGGGTAGTTATGCCATCTTTTCAGCTCCCAAAACGCCGCCAGTTCCCCCGGCGAGCCAGGCCCAGACCCCGGATACCAGCCAGCAACAGGCAGAGGCCATGCAAAAGGCGGCCCAGGAGCAAATTGGCAAACTGGAAACTGATATCGGCAACCTGCAGAAGGAACTGCAGGCCAAACCCAACGACGCGGCCATGGCCCTGAAACTAGGGGACAGCCAGTATAACCTGGGGACTCTTTACCTGTTCGTTAACAACGACCAGGAAAAGGCTGCCGCGACCTTTAAAGGAGCAGTAGCCAGTTACCAGCAAGTGTTGAAGCTGAACCCCAAGGAAAAGGGCGTCAATTTGCGCCTGGCTGGGGCGGCCCTCTACGCCGGCGATAGCAAACTGGCGGAAGATAACTTCCAGGCGGCCATTAAAGCCGACCCCAACGACAATAACGCCCGTATGACCTACGGTATGTACCTGGCCTCAATGAAGGGCGATTATCAGGGGGCTATTGACCAGTGGCAGGAGGTTTTAAAGCATAACCCGGATAAGGATACGGCCAGCCAAGTCCAGGAAATGATCAAGCAGGCCGAGGCAGCTAAACAGAACGCCAATAAACCTACCCCTGAACAGCCCCAGGCCAACCAGCCGCCGGCAAGCGGGGGGCAAGCCCCAGGGAACGGGGGACAATCCCCAGCGACCGGGGGATAACCTCCCCCCAGTAGCGGATAGGGCAGTGGTTAGTGAATAGTAAGAGGTAAAAAGTGACCCCGGGCACCAAGAGCGGTACCCGGGGTTTTTTACTGCCTGGCCAGGGACGGTTGGGGCATAATAAGGCTATCCGCGTGTAGCTTTTCGACGAAATGGTTAAAGCGTTTACGAATGTTCAGGTTCAGGGCCCAGAGGATGGCTGCGTGCCGCTTGGTCAGTCCCAGGCGCCGGGAGATGGAACCCAGGGAATAGAATTCTTGCCAGGCCCAGTTAAAGCCTTCCTGCAGGGTTTTCGCGCTCATGTTCTTGGGCTCAAAGACGACCTTGCTGATGGTGTACTCGCCCCAGTCGTTGTTGGTGATGCGACCCTCACGCTCCAGGGTTTCCCGCAAGGGCGTTCCCGGGAAGGGGGTCAGGATACCAAATTGGGCGGCTTCCAGACGGTTATCCTGGGCAAATTTGACGGTGCGTTCAAAGACGCTGTCGTCGTCTTCGTCCAGGCCGAAGACAAAGGCTCCTTCGATGGCGATGCCGTGATCATGGAGTTTTTTAATGGCCTGCTGGTAATCCGCCACCAGGTTGACCTTTTTACCGATGGCCTGGAGGTTGGCCGGGGACAGGGATTCAAAGCCAATAAAGAGCCCGATGCAGCCGCTCGCGGCCGCCAGCTGCAGCAGTTCCTCATCCTTGGCGATGTTCAGGGAACCCTGGCTGAACCACTTAATTTTTTTCGGTAGCCGGGCAAGCTCGGTGAAGAGGCGGCGGGCGTAACCGGGATTACCAACAATATTATCGTCGATGAAGGCGACAACCTCGCCCTCCAGGTTCTGGACTTCCCGGACCACTTCTTCCACCGGCCGGAAGCGAAACTCATGGCCGAAGAACTGGCTGACGGTGCAGAAGGAACAGGCGAAGGGGCAACCGCGGGTGGTCTGAACAGTATCAGGGATCAGGTAGCGGCTCCGTTGTAAGAGATCCCGGCGCGGGGTAGCCATGTGCTCCAGGGCCGGTCGCTCTTCCTGGCGGTAGAAGGTGCGCAGCTGGCCGTTTTCCAGGTCGTTCAAGAGCCGTTGCCAGGAACCCTCGGCTTCGCCGATAACTACGGCGTCGGCGTGAGCGGCGGCCTCCTCCGGCAGGGCCGAGGGATGCATGCCGCCCAGGACTACCCTGGTCCCTTTTTCCCGGAAGCCGTCGGCAATTTCATAGGCCCGGGGCGCCAGGGCCGTCATGGCCGAAATACCGACGAGATCGTACTTCTCATTAAAGTCAAGATGGGTTAAACTTTCATCCAGGATAGTCACCTCATGCTGGGGTGGCGTTAGGGCCGCCAGGGTGATGAGGTTCAGGGGCGGGAAGATAGATTTTTCTTTTTCAGTCTCCCAGAGGGGGTCGTGCCAGGCCGGGGCAATCAAGGCGATCTTCATTTTCTATACCTCCAGCAAAAGGTTTTAGCCATAATATGACCGTTACGTCCAGAAATCATGTATAGTGTTCTCGCTGGCTGTACAGAATCCTGCAATTTTCGAAAGGAGTGGCTGAAGTTGTGCCTTTTGGGTATCGATCTCGGCGGGACGTCGATTAAGGCCGGGCTGGTGGATAAAAAGGGGCAGATTCTCATCAAAGGCCAGGTGCCGACCGGGGCCAGGGAAGGGGCGACAGCAGTCCTAGGCCGCATTCGGGACCTGGCCCAGAACCTGGCCGGAGAACGGGGATTAGCCTTGGCCGATCTTACCGGGGCCGGGATCGGCATCCCCGGTTCTGTTGACGTGGCCAAAGGGGAGGTCCGCCTGGCCCCCAACCTCTTCTGGCGTGATTTTCCCCTCCGGGAGGAACTGGCGGCTTTATTAGATTTGCCGGTGGCCGTGGAGAATGACGCCCACGCAGCGGCCCTGGGGGAGATGTGGCGGGGCGCCGGCCGGGGATTTAATTCTCTAATTATGATAACCATCGGCACCGGCATTGGTTCGGCTCTGATTAGCGCCGGCCGGGTCCACCACGGGGTCTTCGGCTATGGCGCCGAGATGGGCCACCTGAAGATGGTCCGTGACGGCCGGCAGTGCCACTGCGGCGGTCACGGCTGCCTGGAGACCCTGGCTTCGGCTACGGCCATGGTTCGCTCCTTCCGGGAGTACCTGGCCGCCGGTCACCCTTCCCGGTTGCCAGATAGCCCCGGCCTGGGGGCCAGGGAGATCCTGGCGGCCGCCGCCGGGGGTGACGAACTGGCAAGCCGGGTTATCGACGAGGCTGCTTATTACCTGGGAACGGCCCTGGCCAATGCCATCCTGCTGGCCGGACCGGAAGGGATTGTTATCGGCGGCGGGCCGGCCCAGGCCGGGGAGGTAATCCTGGCACCTATTCGTAAATATATGGCCGCAGCCCTGGGGGCCTGGCAGCTAAAACCGGTGCCGGTCCTGGGGGCGGAACTGGGCAATGACGCCGGTATTATCGGCGCCGCCAGGTTGCAGGCGCGAGTTGAGCCAGCTGAAGACGAATGAAAGGTTCGCCACTGATTTTCTTTACCAGGCCCCTGGCGGCCGTCTTTATGGTCGCCTGGGGGCTATGGCTGCAGTTTAGCGGCCGGGGCAAGGAATTGGCGGCCGACGATAGCGATTAATTAAGAGAAGCTATTTACGGGTAACATATATAAGGTTATAATAATGTGGAAGCCGCGCCGGGGGCTTCCATAATTTTTACTACTGAAAGGGTTGAGATAAAAGTGGCCCTCATTAAGATACCCTATGGTCAAGGATACCTGACCGGCGAACTGCCGGGGAAGATAAAGGTCCAGGAGGTAGCTCCCCGGGAGGTAGCCGGGGTGCCCGACGCGGCGGCCGAAGTGCGCCGGGCCCTGGAGCAACCTATTGGCAACCGCGGGGTAGAGGAACTGCGGGGGGCCCGGCAGGTGGTAATCGTCGTCAGCGACCTGACCCGGCCGGTGCCTAACGAAATTATCTTGCCTGTCTTACTGGAGAAACTAAACGCCATCGGCATTAACGACGAACAGATCACCATCCTGGTGGGTGCCGGCCTGCACCGGCCGGCGCCGCCGGAGGAATTCCCGCAAATAGTCGGCCCGGCAATAGCGGCCAGGGTAAAGGTCATCAGCCATGATGCCTACGCCCCGGGTATCCTCCAGCAGGTGGGGGTTTCCTCCCGGGGGACGCCCATTTGGATCAACCGCAACTACCTGGAGGCCGACGGCCGCATCCTCATCGGCATGATTGACCCGCACCAGATAGTCGGTTACAGCGCTGGGGCCAAAGCCCTGGTTATCGGCTGCGGCGGTGAGGCCACCATCCGTGCCAACCACGCCCACCTGGTGGAACCGGAGGCCACCCTGGGACGGGTGGAGGGTAACCCGGCCAGGGAGGATATCGATGAAATCGGCGGCCTGGTGGGTATCAACCTGATTATCAACGTCGTCCTAAACAGCCATAAAGAGATTGTCAGGGCCGTGGCCGGCCATTACCTGGCGGCCCATAGGGCGGGAGTGGCCGTAGCCCGCCAGGTCTGCGAGGTATCGGTGCCGGAGATGGCCGACCTGGTCATTGCTTCCCCGGGCGGTTTCCCCAAGGACATCAACCTCTATCAAGCCCAGAAGGGGTTAGCCCACGCTGCCCGGGTGGTGAAGGAGGGAGGAGTGATTATCCTTGGCGCCGAATGCCGCGAAGGAGCCGGGGAGGATCGTTTCCTGGCTGGTATGCAGGCCGGCAGCACCCCGGAGGAGGTAATCACAGCCTTTCATGAGAATGAATTTCAAATGGGCCAGCACAAGGCCTTTCTCTGGTGCCGTTCCCTGGTCCGGGCGCGGGTAATCCTGGTAAGTAACGGGGTGGACGATAAACTGGCCCGGGTGGTGATGGTCCGGAAGGCCCCGGACCTGCAGGCAGCCATAGATATGGCCCTGCAGGAATTGCCGGGGGCTAAGGTGGCAACTATCATGCCCAAAGCCAACTCAACCATCCCGGAGCTTTAATTCCTTTTCCTTAAGACGAAGATGACGCTAGCGGTTCAACTCCTAACTCCGCACCTTCATTTGAGGTAAGTCGCTGGGGATTATCACAAGGGGGGTAACCCATGATCCGGGTCTGGTTAAACGATAAACAGCTACAAGTGGCTGCAGGCACTACAGTGGCCAATTTACTAGCCGGGGAAGGCCTGCTGACCCCCATTGCCACGGTGGCGGTCAATGACAGGCTTTTACCACGGCGGGAATGGGGTGACTCCCTCCAGGACGGGGATCGGGTGGAGGTTATCATCATGATGGCTGGGGGCTAAAAGAGGAAAATCTCCGGCCTGTGGCGAATAGGAAGCAGGAACCTATTTTAGGAGGAAGCAAAATGCTTTTACCCGGTGATTTCCAGGCGTTAGGCATCGGCAGCCTACCCTATCATGAGCCCGGCCCCGCCCTGGATCTGATCATGAAAACCACTCCCACCATTCCCCACTGGCCCCAGCTGCCCAAACGGGGCCACCAGGAGCACTTCGTTTACCAGAGCCTGGCCCCCCTGGTCCACCTGGGCTTGATTAGAGAGACACCGGGGGAGATGCCGGTGTTTACCGATGCTGATTCCGGCTGGGCCGACAGACTAACGGATTTCTACAGCCTTTACCTGGAGGCTGAAGCCGGTGTTGAGGAGGCCCTGGCAAACTTTGCCATCCCCAGGGAGGCCGGAGTTGGTTTTTATGCTTTGTTGGCATACTTGGAACAGAAGGGCACCGGGCCGGCCTGCTATCTCAAGGGGCAAGTAGCCGGCCCTATTACCGCTGGCTTATATTTAACTGCCAGTTCCGGCCGTAGTGCTTTTTATGATCCCCAGCTGCGGGACCTGATAGTGAAAACGACGGCTATGCAGGCCTGCTGGCAGGCCCGGGAGCTGGGCCGCTTCAACCTCCCGGTCCTGGTTTTTGTCGATGACCCGGCCCTGGCGGCCTATGGCACTTCCACCCATGTGGCCTTGCAACGGGAAGACCTGGTGACCGCCCTGGCGGGGATTGTGGCGGGCATTGAGGCCGGCGGGGGCCTGGCAGGGGCTCATTCCTGCAGCGGGGTGGAGTGGCTTATATTTTTCGAGGCCGGTTACCGGGTCTTAAGTTTTGATGCCTATAACTACTTTACCTCCCTCCAGGTTTTTGCCGCCGACGTGGCCAACTTTATGGCAGAGGGCGGTGTCCTAGCCTGGGGGATCGTACCTACCTATGAACAGGCCTGGCAGGAAACACCGGCTGCCCTGGCAGCCAGATTGCAGGAACAAATAGGGGAACTGGCTCGGCGGGGAGTGGATGGGGAACGCCTTTACCGCCAGGCTCTGGTAACCCCCTCCTGCGGCACCGGGGTTCTGGAGGTAGACCTGGCAGAACATATCTATGGGTTGGCTGCTGCTGTTGCCGCCATAATGGCTGGTAGGGCTTGCAGCTAGCAACTAATAAGTTGCCCCCTATCTGTTAACGGCAGATTAGGGGTTAGCTGAAAGCCCCGGTTGGCGAGGCACCACACGCAGCCTTAGTTTGGCGTATCCTTAAAAAGCAAACATATTCATGGCAATATTTATCAAGGTTGTGGCGGCGGAAGGGCCGCTATTTTTCTTGTATCAGCGATAGCAACTCTCCCTCATCCAGGGAGAGTTTATTTTTATACCAGGCAGGAATTTTTATCCTAACGGCGAATATATAGTGGTGTAAAGTGGTGCAAAGTGGCTTAAAGTGGTATAAAAGTGGGAGCAAAGCCCATGTTCATGGGGGAGTACCAGCATACCATTGATGATAAGGGGCGTTTGATTATCCCGGCCCGTTTCCGGGAGGAATTGGGGATGAAGTTCGTGATCACCAAGGGCCTGGATAACTGCCTCTTTGCCTACCCCATGGCGGGATGGGCGGAAATGGAGCAGAAACTGCGGAGCCTGCCCTTTACCCGTGCCGACGCGCGGGCCTTTGTCCGTTTCTTCTTTTCCGGCGCCACCGAATGTGAATTAGATCGCCAGGGCAGAATACTGCTGCCAGGAAATTTACGGGAATACGCCCATCTGGAGAAAGAAGTCGTAGTGGTGGGCGTCTCTACCCGGGTTGAGATCTGGAGCCGGTCCCTGTGGGAGCAATATTGCCAGGCAACGGCCGGCCAGTACGAGGACCTGGCGGAAAAGATCGTCGACTTTAATATATAGCAGGAGGGTAAGGCAGGTTCCCTCCTGGCGCTGGTGGCGCCATTATACTTGTATCGAACTCGGACGGCTGCGGGCGCGGCCTTAACTCGGCCTCCGGCCTCAAACAAGCGGCCGCGCTGATCCTCAGCCGGCCTCGTTCTTCTGAACTAAGCGCCAAGGCGCCCTCCGGGAAACTACCTTACCCCTGAGAAGCCGACATTAATACCCATACTTGCCAAAAACTATTTCCGGAGGAGTCCCCGTGGCGAGCCATTTTGCCCACCAACCAGTACTGCTGGCGGAGGTTTTGCAACTTTTAGATCCCCAACCGGGGGAGTTTTTTGTCGATGCTACGGTGGGTGGCGGCGGCCATAGCGTTGCCATCCTACCCCGGCTGCTCCCTGGCGGGCATCTCCTTGGTCTCGATCGCGATGCCGCGGCTGTGGCCGCTGCCAGGAAACGCTTGGCCCTCTACGGTGCCGGGGTGGAGATCGTCCAGGCCAATTTCCGGGACCTGAAATCAGTTCTGGCGGCCAGGGGCATCCAGGGGGTGGACGGTCTCCTTTTTGACCTGGGGGTATCCTCCTATCAACTGGATAACCCGGAACGCGGTTTCAGTTACCAGGTCGATGCCCCCCTGGACATGCGTATGGGGCAGGATCAGGATTTGACGGCCGCCGAGGTGGTTAATAATTGGCCTGTCGACAAACTGGCAGCCGTAATCTGGCAATATGGCGAAGAGCGCTGGGCGACGCGGATTGCCGACTTTATCGGCGCCGCCCGGCGGGAGAGGCCTATCACTACCACCGGGCAACTGGTGACGATTATCAAAGCAGCAATTCCGGCCGGGGCCAGAAGGTCCGGACATCATCCCGCCAAGCGGACCTTCCAGGCCCTCCGGATTGCCATAAATGGGGAACTGGACGCCCTGAAAGAGGCCCTGGCCGACCTGGAGATGGTATTAAAGCCCGGCGGCCGGGTAGGGGTTATCTCCTTCCATTCCCTGGAGGACAGGATTGTTAAAGAAGTCTTTCGTAATTTGAGCGGCCGGTGTACCTGCCCGCCGGGCCTCCCGGTTTGTACCTGCGGCCGGCGCCGGGTCCTGGTGCCAATTACCCTTAAACCCATAATTCCCGCGGCAGTAGAAATTGCCGGTAATCCCCGGGCCCGGAGCGCCAGGTTGCGGGTGGCCCGTCGGGTTCTAAAGGAAAAGGATGGTGAATAAGCTATGATAGCAGCGCCCAGGGAAGCGGCCTATCTGCCAGGCCCGGCAACAGGGAGCAATTATTCCTTACGGACCAGCGCTGCTGGCCGGCACCGGAAGACCAGAGTCAGGCCAGGAGCCAGGCAAAAGTTAATCCTTCTAGGTTTGGTGTTGCTGGCCATTATAATCGGGCTAAGTTTGACTTTTCTATCTATGCAGCTGGTAATAAAAGGATATAAAATTGAAAGCATAAAACAGGAACTAGGTACTTTGCAAAGGGAGAATGAACAGCTACAATTAGAGGTGGCCCGCTTGAAGGCACCGGAACGAGTCGCCCGGGTTGCTACTGCCAGGTTGGGGATGGTGGAACCCCAAACCGAGCAGATTTACTATGTGCCGGACAAAGCCGGGACGGGGAAAGATGTCCGGGTGGCGACAACGGCACCGGCCGGTACGGCGGTAACCAACCAGGCAACAGGGGGACAGTCGTGGTGGGTGGCTCTGACGGAAGCCCTGCACCAGTGGCTGGGACCAGGGCGCCAGGCCCGGGCCGGGGCTTAGGCAGTCCTTCACCGCCGAACAGCGGGGCGCCGGCAAGGGGCGACGTTAGTGCAAACAGCGAATGTCAATGTCCGTAAACGCCTGGTCCTTATTTTTTTAATCTTAGCAGGTTGCCTGGTAACGATTTTACTACGGTTAGCCTGGCTGCAATTCGTCCGCGGTGGCGAGTTGCAGCAAAAAGCCCTCAATAACCGGCTTAATGTCCTGCCGGTGGCGGCCCAGCGGGGGGTCATCTATGACCGCAACCGCCATGAGCTGGCCGTAAGCGTCGCGACTGACTATATTGGCGCCTTCCCGCCGGAAGTCAGGGATTCGGGCCGGGCCCAGGAGATAGCCGCCAAGCTGGGCGCCATTCTCGGCCTGCCCCCGGACAAGGTCTTGGAGAAGATAACCCGCAATACGGGCTTCGAATTTGTCGAGCGCCAGGTGGAATATGCTAAAGCCCAGCAAATAAAGGAGCTGGTCAAGAATAAGGAGTTGCCGGGAATTGAAGTGGTGCCGGAGAGCCGGCGCTATTATCCCAATGGTCCCCTGGCCGCCCAGGTACTAGGCTTCTGTGGTATTGATAACCAGGGCCTGGAAGGCATTGAGGCTATGTATGATAAGGAACTGGCCGGGGAACGCGGTAAAATCGTGATGGAATTCGACGCCCTGGGGCATGAGATACCCCGGGCCACCCACCGCTATATTGCACCCCAAAACGGCCACAGCCTGGTGCTGACCATCGACCAGACGATCCAGTATATTGCCGAAAGAGAACTGGATAAGATCATGGCCAGCCCCACCAACCCCAAAAAAGCCAATATCATTATCATGGATCCCAAAACCGGCGAGATCCTGGCCATGGCCAGCCGGCCGGCCTTTGATCCGAATAACTTTAATAAGTACCCCAACAGCGTCTGGGGTAACCCCCTGGTGCGGGACGCTTATGAGCCGGGTTCAGCTTTTAAGATCATTACAGCGGCAGCAGCCCTGGAAGAGGGTGTGGTTAAGCCGACGGACAGGTTTTATGATCCCGGCTACATTAAGGTGGGCCCGGACACTATTAACTGCTGGTTGCCCGGGGGTCACGGCAGCGAAACCTTTGTCGAAGGGGTGAAAAACTCCTGCAACCCGGTCTTTGTCCAGACGGCGTTGCGGCTGGAAGAAAAGAAAGCGGGGCTATTTTACAATTATATCAAGGCTTTTGGTTTCGGCCAACCCACCGGGATCGATTTAACCGGTGAGGGCAGCGGTTTGCTTATTCCCGAGCAGGAGCTGAAACCCATCAATATCGCCACCATTGGTATCGGCCAAGGTATTGCCGTCACACCGTTGCAACTGGTAACTGCCGTTGCAGCAGTCGCCAATGGCGGCCAGCTCATACGGCCCCACCTGGTGAAGGAGATCCTGGACGACCAGGGTAAAGTGGTGCAAGAGATTACCCCGGAGGTAGAACGGCGGGTAATATCCCCGGAAACGGCCAAACAGCTGCGGGAGATGTTAGAAGCCGTTGTCAGCGAGGGTACCGGACGCAACGCCTACATTCCCGGCTACCGGGTCGGCGGCAAAACAGGTACGGCCCAGAAGGCCGGACCCGGCGGCTATATGGAAGGAAAGTATGTGGCTTCTTTTATCGGTATGGCCCCGGTGAACGACCCGCGCCTGGTGGCCTTGGTAACCATTGACGAACCCAAGGGATATCCTTATTATGGTGGTACCCTGGCGGCGCCCATTTTCCAGCGGGTGGTGGCCGATGCCCTCCATTATCTGAAGGTACCGCCCCAGTATGACAGCAAGCAAGCTGAAAAGGAAAAACCGGCGGCTCCGGTCATTGTACCCAATGTTACCGGTCTTGATCTGGCGGCAGCCCGGGCGGAGCTGGAAAAGGCCGGCCTGGCGTTCCGGGTCGAGGGCGACAGCGGTAAGGTAATAGCCCAAATGCCCCGGGCCGGCGCCGTGGTGCCCTCAGGTACCAAGGTGATTCTCTACCTGCAGGGTGATCCCAACCGGCCCCGGGTTCCGGATGTTAACGGCTTGCGGGTAACCGAGGCGGCGGAGGTCCTGGCAGCCTATGGCCTGCAGCTAGTACCCACGGGAACAGGCCAGGCCGGTGAACAAAATCCCATTCCCGGCACCCTGGTCACCCCAGGAACGGGTATTTACGTCAAGTTCCATGAACCGGCCCAGGAGGTTCTGGGGCCTTAACCCCCCGGCCCGGCGCCAGCAGGGCGCCGGGCTTCTAACCGTTAAGGGCTTAATTTGCCATTAGCTGGTAAGAATAGAATAGATAGAAGCCTATTTTCGAGGAGGCCTGTTGAGCAGTGACGCTGGCGGAACTGGTAGCGCCATTAGCGATTATCGCCCGGGGGGGCGACCAGCAGGTGCCCCTGGCCGGCATCCATTATGACTCCCGCCGGATCCAGCCCGGGTTTCTCTTTGTAGCCATCAAGGGCTTTAAAACCGATGGCCACGCTTACATTGATCAAGCCCGGGGACGGGGGGCGGTCGCCGTCGTCCTGGCTGAAGAGCGTCCCCTGCCGCCCGATGTGGCCTGGGTGCGGGTGGTTGATACCCGCCAGGCCCTGGGCTTGCTGGCAGCGCGTTTTTACGCTTATCCCAGCCGGCGGCTGCGCTTAATCGGGGTTACCGGTACCAACGGCAAGACCACCACTACCCACCTGATCCAGGCTATTTTAGAGGCCGGCGGGCAGAAGGCCGGGTTGCTGGGTACCGTTGGCAACCGTCTGGGGGACCGGATTTTACCGGCCGAACATACAACCCCGGAATCCCTGGACCTACAGCGACTCCTACAGCAGATGGTGGCCCTGGGAGCCCGGGCTGTGGTGATGGAAGTCTCCTCCCATGCCCTGGCCCTGCACCGGGTGGCCGGAGCTGAGTTCGATGGCGCCGTTTTTACCAACCTGACCCAGGACCATCTGGATTTCCATCGCGATATGGAGGATTACTTTAACTGCAAAGCGCAGCTCTTCCGGGACCTGGACCGGGGGGTGAAGGAGGGGCCAAAGTACGCTGTTATCAACGGTGACGACCCCTACGGCAGCCGCCTGGCGGCCCTGACCCCGGTGCCGGTAGTTACCTACGGCTGCAGTTCCGGCTGCCAGGTCCGGGCGCGGGATATCCACCTGGAAGCCTCTGGCTCCAGCGCCCTAGTTAACTGGCCCGGGGGCGAGGCGCGCCTGAAGCTCCGGCTTACCGGGCAGTACAATATTTATAATGCCCTGGCTGCCTTTACGGTAGCCCTGCAGGAAGGCTTCGATCCCCAGGTCGCCCTGGCCACCCTGGCCCGTGTCCCCGGGGTACCCGGGCGCCTGGAGTTAATCGACCAGGGCCAGCCCTTTTCCGTGGTGGTTGATTATGCCCATACCCCGGACGGCCTGGAGAACGTCCTCCGCGCGGCCCGCCAGGTCACCCGGGGCCGGTTGCTGGTTGTTTTTGGTTGCGGCGGCGACCGGGACCGGGGTAAGCGGCCGTTAATGGGCCGGGCTGCTGCCAGGTTGAGCGATTACTGTATTATTACCTCCGACAACCCCCGCAGTGAAGAGCCGGAGGCCATTATTGCCGATATCCTACCCGGGGTGCAGGAGGTGGCCGGAGCCAGTTACCAGGTGCTGGTTGACCGGCGCCGGGCCATAGCCGCGGCCCTGGGCCTAGCCCGGCCGGGGGATATGGTGGTTATTGCCGGTAAGGGTCATGAAACCTACCAGATAGTTAAGGATAAAACCCTGCCCTTTGACGACCGCCAGGTGGCCAGGGAGGAGCTGGCCACCCTGGGTTATGGTGGGCATACAAGGGGCGCGCCGGCGACACCGGCGGGGGAGGGTCCATCGTGTTAACAGCGACAGCGGCGGAAATTACTGCCGTCACCGGTGGCCGTCTGGTAGCCGGGGCGGCGGACACCAGGGTCAAGGGCCTCAGTACCGACAGCCGGGCGATCCAGCCGGGGATGGTTTTTGTCGCCCTTAAAGGGGAACGCTTTGACGGCCATGACTTTATTGGCGCGGCCCTGGCTGCGGGCGCGGCAGCAGTCCTGGGCAGCCGTTTCCCGGCGGCACAGGCAGCCGGGCGCCGTCCCGGCCAGGCTTTAATCCAGGTGGAGGATCCCCTCCCGGCCCTCCAGCGGTTGGCTTCCTTTCACCGCAACCGAGTTTTAACGGGTCCCCTGATTGGCGTCACCGGCTCCAGCGGTAAAACAACGACCAAGAATCTTATTGCTTCCGTTTTACAACCGGCCCTGCGGGTCCTGAAAACTCCGGGGAATTTTAACAATGAGATCGGCCTGCCCCTGACCCTGCTGCATCTGACCCCCGGGGACCAGGCGGCAGTGGTGGAGATGGCCATGCGGGGTAAGGGTGAGATCGCCGCCCTGGCAGCCATAGCCCGGCCGACCATGGGCGTTATTACCAACATCGGTACCACCCACCTGGAACTCCTGGGTTCAGTCGCCAACATCGCCGCTGCCAAGGGCGAGTTGCTGGCCGCCCTGCCCCGGGGAGGGGTGGCAATCTTAAACGGCGATAATGAGTGGTGCCGCCGCTTGGCGGCTACCTGCCCCTGCCGGGTAATCTTCTTCAGCGCCGGGGACCAGGGGGAGGTTACCGCCCGGAATATAGAGGACCGGGGCCTGGCGGGAACGACTTTTACGGCCGTTTTCCCCGGCCAGGAGGTGCCGGTGCAGATACCCGTACCGGGGCGGCATAACGTTGAAGATACCCTGGCCGCCCTGGCGGTGGGTTATGCCCTGGGTTTGGAACCGGCAGCCATGGCCCGGAGCCTGGCTAACTGGCCGGCCGAGCACCTGCGCCAGGAATTGCGGCCGGGCCCCGGGGGGTGCTTGATATTTAATGATGCCTATAACGCCAACCCGGAGTCCATGCGGGCCGCCTTACAAACCCTAGCCAGCCTGCCGGGCCGGCGCAGCGCCGTCCTGGGGGCCATGCTGGAGCTGGGGCCGGCGGCAGCTGCTTTACACCGGCAGGTAGGAGAATTAGCGGCTGCCCGGGGCCTTTACCGCTTGGTCACCGTCGGCGAGCTGGCGGGGGAGATTGCCGCCGGGGCCCGGGATGCCGGCCTGCCACCGGAACAAATCTTTACCTGCACCAGTTACCAGGAGGCAGCCCGGTGCCTGCAGGACCTGGGCAGCGGGGATGTGGTCCTGTTTAAGGGCTCCCGCCTAGCGGGCATGGAAAAGGTCCTGCAGGAATGGGAGACGGCCTCCCCGGCAGGCGCTAATTTACAGGAGAAAGTGAAAACTGATGGGAACGGCAATAACTGAGGTGCTGCCGGCCCTGGTCCTGGCGGCAGCAGTGACCGTTATCCTGGGGCCACCGGTTCTCGCCCTGCTCCGGCGTCTGAAGGCCGGGCAGGCTATCCGGAGCGACGGCCCTCGCAGCCACCTGGCCAAAAGCGGCACCCCGACCATGGGCGGCGTCCTGTTTCTAATTGGCCTGACGGCAGCCACCTTGATCCTGGCGCCGTTTTCACCCCTGACCCTGTCGGCTCTGATCCTTACCTGGGGGTACGCCCTCATCGGCCTGGTTGACGATGGTTTAAAGGTAGTCCTCCACCGCCCCCTGGGCCTGCTGGCCCGGCAAAAATTGGGCGGCCAGGTTTTCCTGGGGCTGGCGGCAGGGGTGGCGGCCATGCTCTGGCTGGGCCGGGGGAGCATCGTTCAAGTGCCGGTAACCGGCTGGCGTTGGGACCTGGGCTGGTATTATCCCCTCCTGGCTGCTCTGCTCCTGGTGGCGGCTTCCAATGCCGTCAACCTGACGGACGGCTTGGACGGCCTGGCAGCGGGCATTACCTTCTGGGTGGCCCTGGCCTACGGATTTCTGGCTTTAACCCTGGGCCAGCGGGAAATGGTTATATTTGCCATGGCCCTAGCAGGAGGATGTTTGGGATTTTTAGTGTATAATTTTCATCCGGCGAGGGTTTTTATGGGGGATACCGGCTCCCTGGCCCTGGGGGCGGCCATCGGGTTCCTGGCCATGATGACCAGGACGGAGTTGGTCCTGCCTATCCTGGGGGGTGTCTATGTCCTGGAGGTCCTGTCGGTCATCCTCCAGGTAGCTTCCTTTCGCCTCACAGGCCGGCGTCTTTTCCGCATGAGCCCCCTGCACCATCATTTTGAGCTGGGGGGCTGGTCGGAAAACAGGGTCGTCTTTTGCTTCTGGGGGCTGGCTATAGTCCTGGCCCTGGCTGGTATCTATATCATGACTATCTAGGGTCCGACCCTGACAACAGCAATCTGACGTTGGTACTTGCGGCGGCATCTGGTGAAGAAAGAATAGCAGGGTCACATTTTTAGGAAAATGGAAGACGGTGGAAGGCGTTGGAAGAAGGCAGAATGAGATGTCCTGGCAAGGAAAAAGTATTCTCGTAGTCGGCTTGGGCCATAGCGGCCGGGCGGCGGCAGCGGAACTGGCCCGCCTGGGGGCCAGGGTGACCGCCTGTGATCACCAGACCCTGGAGGGGGAAGAACTGGCGGCTTTGGCTAAGGCTGGGGTAAAGCTAATCCTGGGGGGCTATCCGGAAATAGGGGAATGGCGCCCGGAGCTGGTGATTACCAGTCCGGGGGTACCCACCGGGGAACCACCCCTAGCGGCAGCCCGGGAACTAGGTATACCTATCTGGAGTGAACTCGAACTGGCCTACCGGTTATTGCCGCCGGGGGTCAAGGTCATAGCTATTACCGGCACCAACGGCAAGACCACAACTACCTCCCTGTGCGGCCGGATCCTGCAGGAAGCCGGCCTGCCGGCGGTGGTAGGGGGGAATATTGGCATTCCCCTGGTTAAGGAACTGCGGGATATAAAACCGGGAAGCTATGTGGTCTGCGAGGTGAGCAGTTTTCAACTGGAGGCCATAACCTCCTTTCACCCCCGGGTGGCGGCCGTTTTGAATATCACTCCGGACCACCTGGACCGCCACGGCAGCCTGGCGAATTATATCGCTGCCAAAGAGCGGATTATGGCCTACCAGGAGGCCGGCGATTTTATTGTTTTAAACTATGATGACCCCGTCACCCGGGCCATGGCCGCCCGGGCCCGGGGGCAGGTTTTGTACTTCAGCCGTCAGGAACGGCCCCCCCAGGGGTCCTGGCTGGAGGAAGGGGTTATCTACTACGACCTGGGTACTGGTAAGCCGGCGTGCCTGTGCCACCGGGAGGAGCTTTCCCTGAAGGGCAGCCACAACCTGGAGAATTCTCTGGCTGCTGTCCTGGTAGCCCTGTCCCTGGGGGTAGAACCGGAACAGTTACGCCAGACCCTGCGGACCTTCCCCGCCGTCCCTCATCGCCTGGAACCAGTGGCGGAAATCAACGGGGTACATTATATCAATGATTCCAAGGGTACCAATCCTGAGGCTACTATGAAGGCCCTGGAAGCCTACCCCAATCCCCTAATCCTCATTGCCGGGGGCCGGAATAAGGGTAGCGATTTCACCCTGCTGACCCAGCAGATGGCGGGCCGGGTAAAGCACCTGGTGCTGGTGGGAGAAGCAGCGCCGGAACTGGAGGCGGCCGCCCGGAAGGCGGGGCTCACCTCCATTTACCGGGCCCGGGACTTTGCCGCCGCCGTCCAGGAAGCCTGCAGGGCCGCCGTACCCGGGGATATCGTCCTGCTTTCTCCGGCCTGCGCCAGTTGGGATATGTTCAAGAACTACGAAGAACGGGGCGATGTTTTTAAGGCTCTAGTTCTGAAGATGAGGGATGCAGGTTAAAGGGAGGAGGAATCGCGATGCGCCGGCGGGCGGGCCCCTTCGATTTCTGGTTGTTCCTGGCTGTCATGCTGCTCCTGGGCATGGGAGTAATCATGATTTTCAGTGCCAGCGCCCTCACCTCGTCCTATAATTATGGCGATGCCCTTTACTTTCTGAAACGCCAGTTGGTATGGGCTCTGCTGGGGCTGACGGGCCTCTTCCTGGCCCTCCAGTTCGACTACACCCGGTTAAAATCCCTAGCGGCACCCTTCCTGGGCCTGGCCATGGTTCTCTTACTCCTGGTGCTGGCTGTAGGGATCGCCTCCCGGGGTTCAGCTCGTTGGCTGGGAGTAGGTTCCCTGGCCTTCCAGCCCTCGGAGACCATCAAACTGGCCATGGTTATCTTCCTGGCCGCCAGCCTGACCGATAATCGTCGTTACCTGACTGACCTGGTACGGGGCCTGGGGCCTTACCTGGCCTTGCTAGCTGTTGTCTGCCTCTTGATCCTGGCCCAGCCCGACCTGGGAACAGCGGTGGCCGTTGCTGGTACTACTTTTCTGATGCTGGCGGCGGCCGGGGCTGACAAACGACACCTGGCCTTCCTGGCGGCCCTGGGGGTGGGGGCGGTGGCCTTGGCCATTATCATTGCACCCTACCGGATGGCCCGGTTTACCGCCTTTATCGATCCCTGGGCCGATGCCCAGGGCAATGGTTACCAGACCATCCAATCCCTGCTGGCCATCGGTTCCGGCGGGCTCTTCGGTACCGGCCTGGGCCAGGGTCACCAGAAGCTCTATTACGTCCCGGAGAATCACACGGACTTTATCTTCGCCATCCTAAGCGAAGAACTGGGCTTTATTGGCGCTGCCCTGGTGATTATCCTTTTTTTGCTGCTGGTGTGGCGGGGCTTTCAGACGGCCTTCAAGGCACCGGATATCTTTGGCAGCCTCCTGGCAGCCGGGATCACCACCATGCTGGCCCTCCAGGGCATTATCAATATGGGGGTAGTCACCGGCCTGCTGCCGGTTACCGGAATTACTTTGCCCCTAGTCAGTTACGGCGGCTCCTCTCTAGTCTTTTCTTTACTGGGGATCGGTATTTTACTCAATATATCCCGTTATGCCGGCAGTTAGGAGGAATTCTTGGTGCGGGTTATTATTACCGGCGGTGGCACCGGCGGCCACGTTTACCCGGCCCTGGCCATTGCCCGGGGTTTGCAAGCGGCCCGGCCGGATGTTGAGTTGCTTTATATGGGCACCACCAGAGGGCTGGAAGCCGACGTGGTACCCAGGGCCGGCCTGCCCTTGGTCACTATTACCGTGCGGGGCCTGGACCGGCGCCGGCTGTGGCGCAATATTCCTGCCCTGGCAAAAACGGGCCAGGGCCTGGCGGAGGCCTGGCGGCAGGTGCGGCGTTTTCGGCCCGATGCCGTCGTCGGTACCGGGGGTTATGTCAGTGGCCCCGTCTGCCTAGCAGCCGCCCTCCAGGGGATCCCAGTAATTCTCCATGAGCAGAATGCCTTTCCGGGCGTTACCAACCGTCTGCTGGCGGTTCTGGCTCGTACCGTTTGCCTGACCTTTCCCGAGGCGGCCTCCCGTTTTCCCCGGCGGGCCAGGCTGGTCACCACCGGGTTGCCAGTGCGGCCGGAAATCCTCCAGGCGGACCGGGAGACCTGCCGGCGGGAACTGGGCTTGCAGCCAGGGCAGCTGTTAATCCTGGCTACCGGCGGCAGCCAGGGCTCCCGGAGCCTGAACCAGGCTCTATTACCCCTCCTTAAAGATCTGGCCGGCCGCCCGGATGTCAGCCTGCTGCAGGTCACTGGCCGCCGGAATTATGAAGGTTATCGGCAGCAGGTTCAGGCCCGGGGAATAGATCTGGATAAAAGCGGAAATATTACCATTAAACCCTATATCTATAATATGGAGCAGGCCCTGGCTGCGGCTGACCTGGTTATTGGCCGGGCCGGGGCTTCCTTTTTAGCCGAAGTTCTGGCCCGCGGTTTACCCTCAATTTTAGTTCCTTATCCCTATGCTACGGCCAACCACCAGGAGTATAACGCCCGGGCCCTGGCCCGGCAGGGGGCAGCACGGGTAGTCCTGGACCGGGAACTCAAGGAAGGGCGGTTGTACCGGGCGGTGCTGGAACTCCTGGGCGCTAGGGAAAAACTCCAGGCCATGGCGGTTGCCGCCGCTTCCCTGAGCCGGCCCGATGCCCTGGAGGCCATTGTCCAGGTAATTCTCGCTGCAGCGGAAAACCGAAGCAGCCCTTCATAGGGGGCAGAAGTCAATTTTCGCGGGGTGGACAGGCCCCTGTCACCAGGAACGTTACGCCTGCATATGATGCAGGTGTAACGGGTCCGGGGGGCGGGGCTTGCTCCACCAGGAAGGAGTTGGCAGACTTGGGAGCAGGGGGTTGGACCCATTTTGTCGGCATCGGTGGAGTCGGTATGAGCGGCCTGGCCCGGATCCTGATGACCAGGGGTTACCGGGTTTCGGGTTCGGACCTGAAGGAGAACCAGTTCACCCGGAGCCTGGCAGCAGCCGGGGCTACCATCTACCACCAGCATGATGCCGCCAATCTGGCCCCTGAGGTACAGGAAGTAGTGATTTCTTCGGCGGTACCGCCGACCAATCCCGAAGTGATGGTCGCCCGACAGCGGTCTTTACCGGTAATCAAGCGGGGGGAGCTGCTGGCCCGGCTCTTTAACGACCACCGGGGGGTGGCCATAGCCGGTGCCCATGGCAAAACGACCACCTCGGCCCTGGTGGCCCTGGCATTACAAGCCGGCGGCTTGGACCCGGTAGCCGTTATCGGCGGCTATGTCCGGGAGTTTGGCAGCAATGTTTACCCCGGGCAGGGCGCCTTCCTGGTGGCCGAGGCGGACGAAAGCGACGGCTCTTTTCTATGGTTGCGGCCGGAGATCGCCTTGATAACCAATATTGAAGCCGATCACCTGGATCACTACGGCAGCCTGGAGCGGATCGTCGCAGCTTTTACCAGCTTCATCAAGCAGGTCCGGCCCGGCGGCAAGGCTGTGCTGTGTGCTGATGACCCCCGGGTGGCCGCCCTGGCCGAACATAGCACCCAGCAGGTTTTAACCTATGGGTTCAAGGGCCAACCAGATTACTGGGTTTCCGGGGTCCAGCTGGCCGGTATGGAGGGGCGGGCCGCCATTTACTACCGGGACCAGTACCTGGGACAACTGACCCTGGGAGTTCCGGGTCGACATAACATTCTTAATGCCCTGGGGGCCATTGCCGTGGGCCACCAGCTGGGGGTACCCTTTGCCGCTATGGCCAGGACCCTGGCGGAGTTCCGGGGGGTAGGGCGGCGTTTTGAGATCCTCTGGGACGACGGGAGTATCCGGGTGGTTGACGACTATGCCCATCACCCGACGGAGGTTCAGGCGACCCTGGCGGCTGCCAGCCAGGTAGGGGCGCGCCGGGTGTTGGCTGTTTTTCAACCCCATCGCTATACCCGGACCCACCACCTTTACCGGGAGTTCGGGCAGGTCTTCCAGCAGGCCGACGTGGTCATCGTCAATGATATCTATCCGGCCGGGGAGGCCCCCCTGCCCGGTGTTAGTGCCCAGCTCATAACCAGGGAGATTAGGGGTAACGGTCACCAGCAGGTCTACTACCTGCCCACCCTGGAGGAAACCCTGGCCTTTTTAAAGGAATCCTGTGCCCCGGGCGATCTGGTATTAACCCTGGGGGCCGGGGACGTCTGGCGAGTTGGCCGGGATCTGGCCCAATTTTTGGCGGAGAAGCAAACCCTGTCCGGAGTGGTGGGAGCCTGAGCATGCCAAAACTATCAGCCCTGGCGCGGGAAATGCAGCCCGGCCTGCAGGAGCAGGTTTTAACCTACGAGCCTTTGAGCCGCCATACTACCTGGCGCCTGGGCGGCCCGGCCGATCTCCTGGCCCGGCCCCGGTCCCGGGAGGAATTGGATTATTGCCTGGCCTTTGCCCGGCTGAAAGGTTTGCCCCTGCATATTATGGGCAATGGTTCCAATATCCTGGTGCGTGACGGCGGCGTCCGGGGGCTGGTAGTCCAAACCCGAGAATGGCGCCAGATAACTGTCCAGGATAGGGTGCTCCAGGCAGCCGCCGGTACCATGTTGCCCCGGCTGTTGCAGGTCGCCAGTGAACATGGCCTGGGAGGGCTGGAGTTTGCCGCCGGTATCCCGGCGACTATCGGTGGAGCGGTAGTTATGAATGCCGGGACCCCGGCCGGCTACCTGGGGGAACGGGTTGCAGGGGTGGAGATCCTGGATCCCGATGGTAACAGGAAAATCCTGGCCCGCCAGGAGGTCACTTTTAGCTACCGCCATAGCTCCCTGCGTCAGGCGGGTATAGTGGTGGCCGTCAGCCTGGAACTGGAACCTGGTGACCCCGCGTCTATCCGGGAGAGGGTCGCGGCCCAGCTAAGTTGCCGGCGGGACCGCCAGCCCCTGGAATGGCCCAATGCCGGCAGTGTCTTTAAAAATCCCCCGGGCTATTACGCCGGCCAGCTCATCGAGGCAGTGGGCGCTAAGGGCTGGCGGGTGGGTGGGGCCGAGGTGGCTCTAAAGCATGCCAACTTTATTATCAACCGGGGGGAGGCTACGGCTGCTGACGTCCTGGCCCTCATCGCCAGGGTCCAGGAGGCGGTGGCCAGCCAGCTGGGGGTTAATCTGGAACTGGAGATTGAGGTTTGGGGTGAAGGCCTATAGTCGGGGAGGGATAGGCCTTGGAGGAATTAGTTATCACTGGTGGCCGGCGCCTGGAAGGGACGGTAACCGTGCAGGGGGCCAAGAATGCCGCCTTACCCATTATGTCTGCCATGCTCCTGGCTACCGGGGAGTGCCGCCTGCGGCGAGTGCCCCACCTGCAGGACGTGAGCGTCATGGCAGCAGTAATCCGTTCCTTGGGGGTGCGAGTGGAACGCAGCGGCCAAGACCTGCTGGTTACCCCTGAAGCCCGGCTGACCCCGGAAGTGCCGGCGGAATTAATGCGGCAACTACGGGCCTCCAATCTGGTGATGGGGCCCTTGCTGGGTCGGGCGCGTTATTTCCGGGTACCCTACCCCGGCGGCTGCGCTATCGGCTCCCGACCTATGGACCTGCATATCAAGGGTTTAATGGCCATGGGGGCTGAAGTGACAGAGAAACAGGGCTACATTGAAGCCCGCACTACCGGGCTCCGGGGAACGAACATCTACCTGGACTTTCCCAGCGTCGGGGCGACGGAAAACCTGATGATGGCTGCGGCCCTAGCCGATGGGGTGACTAACCTGCATAATGCGGCCCGGGAGCCGGAAATTGTCGACCTGCAGAACTTTCTCAATGCCATGGGGGCCAGGATTCATGGCGCCGGGCGAGATACGATCCGCATCGAAGGGGTCAAGGAGTTGCGGGGATGTAATTATAAGATAATCCCCGACCGGATTGAAGCCGGCACCTTCCTGGCTGCGGCTGCAGCCACCAGGGGCGACGTCCTGGTCCAGGATTGTCAACCCGGGCACCTGCTGGCCGTCCTGGCCAAACTGCGGGAGATGGGGGCCAGGGTGATCATCAAAAAGGATGCTATCCGCATCCAGGGAACCGGACGGCTGCAGGCCACCGACTGCAAGACCCTGCCCTATCCTGGTTTTCCCACGGATATGCAGCCCCAGTTTATGACCCTCATGGCTGTAGCCGAGGGTACGAGCGTTATGGTGGAAAGCATCTTTGAAAACCGTTATAAACAGGCGGCTGAATTACGGCGCCTGGGTGCCGATATAAGAATCGAGGGGCGGGTGGCAGTGATTAACGGGGTCCCGGCTTTAAGCGGCAGCGTGGTAGAGGCTTCTGACCTCCGGGCCGGGGCGGCCCTGGTCATTGCCGGGTTGGTAGCGGAAGGCCAGACCAGCATTGAAGGCATCCATCACCTGGATCGGGGTTATGAACAATTGGAAAGCCGCCTGCGTAATCTAGGTGCCGACATCCAGCGCCGGAGTGAGAAGTGATCTAACTTCTCACTTCTTCCAGTGGACAGGCTTGTTCTTTCTGGTATAATGGCATTAAACGAGGTGGGAAGATGGCTGTCCCGGCTCACTCGCCCCGGGTTTACCGGCGGCGCCGGCAGAGAATTCGTCGCCTCCTGTTTTTCTTCCTGGCGATTACGGCCTTATTTTATTTTATCCATTCCGGCATTTTCTCCCTGGAAAACATCGTTATCACCGGTAACGATCATATAGCCACCGCTGAGCTGGAGGGTTTGCTGGGGGTGACCAGGGGTACCAACCTCTGGCAGCTGGATACCGCTACCCTGGCCCGGCGGCTGGCGACCCACCCCCTGGTAGCCGGGGCCCAGGTTTCCCGCCGCTGGCCCCATACCCTGCTAGTCAAGATCCGGGAAAGAGTACCGGTGGCCCTGTTGGTTGCTGACGGCAGTTTCCTCCTGGTGGATGCCACCGGGGTGGTCATGGAGCGGGTATTCCAGGTTGGCTCCCTGAATCTACCCCTCATTTCCGGTATTGATAAGCTGGAAAACCTTGGCCCCGGTTCCCGGATTGAAAATCCGGCCCTCGCAGCCGCCCTGGCGGTTTTACAACGGGTCCCGGCCGCTGATTTAAAGCAGCTGCGGGAGATAGTCGCCCCTGCGCCCGGCAACCTGCAGCTCATCTGGGCCGGCCAGATCCGGGTCCGGTTTGGTGACAGCCAGCAGGTAGCCGCTAAACTGGACCGGTTGCACGAGGCTTTGCAGGGCCTACCCGCTAATAGCGCCATAGACTATATTGATGTCAGTTTTGCCGGGCCGCCGGTAATTAAGTTCACCCAGGCCGGTAACCCGGCCCAGGGCCAGGCCAAAAAAGGAGTGAAACAGTGATGTGGGTACCGTTAATCGGCCTTCTGGCCGGTGTTATAGCCGGCCTTCTCCTACCGGTCAAAATCCCGGTTATTTATAGCAAGTATATGTCAGTAGCTGTACTAGCAGCCCTGGATTCGGTTTTCGGCGGCCTGCGGGCGAGCATGGAGGATAACTTCGATAACGCCATTTTCCTGACTGGTTTTTTCTCCAACACCTTGCTGGCAGCCTTTCTGGCCTATATCGGCGACCAGCTGGGGGTGGAACTTTACCTGGCGGCGGTGCTGGTTTTTGGGGTCCGCCTTTTCCAAAACCTGGCTATAATTCGGCGGCACCTTTTAAAAAGATAAGAAAAAGCGCCTGTAAAAAAAGGGAAAGCGGAATTAATGTTGAATTTCTCTTCATAACAGCATAACAGCCTGAAGAACCTGGGGAAACCTGGAGGTGCCGGAGTTTGCCCAAAGACAATATAGTTGCCGGTCTCGATATTGGCACCACCAAGGTGGTCGCGATCGTGGCGGAAGTTACGCTGGAGGGCCGTCTGAATATTATTGGCCTGGGTGAAACTCCGTCCGGTGGCCTGCGTAAAGGGATTATTGTTGATATTGAAAATACAGCCCGGGCGATAGCCGGGGCGGTCCAGCAGGCCGAGCGGATGAGTGGCTGCCAGGTCCACTCCGCCTATGTCGGCCTGACGGGACCCCATATCAGTTCGATTAACAACCGGGGGGTTGTCGCCGTCGCCGGTGAGGACGGGGAGATCAGCGTGGCAGACGTGGACAGGGTCCTTCAGGCGGCCCGGGTGATACCCCTGCCGGCGGAACGGCGCATCATTCATGTTCTGCCCCGCCAGTACATAGTCGACGGCTATGATGGCGTTATGGACCCCATTGGCATGTACGGCTCCCGCCTGGAGGTGGAGACCCAGATTGTCACCGCTGCCGGGGCCGCCGTCCAGAATATCATGAAGAGCGTCCAGCGGGCCGGCCTGGGGGTGGACGAGCTGGTTTTAAGCCCCCTGGCTTCGGCCGGGGCCGTCCTCCAGCAGGCTGAGAAGGAGCTGGGGGCGGTGGTGGTGGATATCGGCGGCGGGACCACGGAAATCGCCATCATCGCCCAGGGCGGTTTATGGTTTGCCTCGGTCCTGCCCATTGGCAGCGAGCATATCACCAGCGACCTGGCCGTTGGCCTGCGGACGCCCATTGTCCAGGCGGAAATTATTAAGAAAGAGCATGGCTGTGTCCTGGCGGATAACATCCCTGATAACCAGGTTATTGAAGTACCCCCCGTCGGCGGCAAGGAGAAGCGCCGGATTACCAGGAAAATGCTGGCTTCCATTATTGAACCCCGGGTGGAAGAGATCTTTACCCTGGTGCGCCGGGAAATAAATGCCGCTCAGTTCCAGGGATTATTGCCGGGTGGGGTGGTCCTGACGGGCGGTGGCGCCCTCCTGGAGGGGATTACCCGCATGGGGGCTGAAATCCTGGCCATGCCGGTGCGCCTGGGCTGGCCGGAAGGCAGCGGCGGCCTGGCGGATATGGTTGCTGCGCCGGCCTATGCCACCGCCGCCGGTTTGGTGAACTACGGCGCCCGTCGCCTGGCCCACCCCCAGGCGGCCGCTGCCAGAGAAACAGGGTGGGAGAATTTCTGGTCACGGCTAAAAAGCTGGTGGCATGAACTTTTCTAAGCATAAAAAGGAGGAGTACCGGGTGCTGGAATTCGAGGACGGCGATCTCAACCAGTTTGCCGCCATTAAGGTGGTGGGAGTAGGTGGCGGCGGTAATAACGCCGTTAACCGCATGATTGCTGCCGGCTTACGCGGGGTGGAGTTTATCAGCGTCAATACCGATGCTCAGGCCCTGCGCCTTTGCCAGGCCGAGCAGAAGATCCAGATCGGTGCCAAGCTGACCAAGGGCCTGGGTGCCGGGGCCAACCCGGAGATCGGTAAGAAAGCGGCCGAAGAGAGCCGGGAGGAACTCGCCCAGCGGTTGCAGGGTGCGGATATGGTCTTTGTCACCGCCGGTATGGGTGGCGGTACGGGAACCGGCGCCGCCCCCGTGGTCGCCCAGATTGCCAAGGAGGCTGGTGCCCTGACGGTGGGGGTTGTCACCCGCCCCTTCAGCTTTGAGGGTCGCAAGCGGGCCAGCCAGGCGGAAGCTGGGGTCACCGAGTTAAAGACCAAGGTCGATACCCTGATCATCATTCCTAACGACCGCCTGCTCCAGGTAGCCGATAAACAGACCTCCATTATTGAAGCCTTCCGGATTGCCGATGACGTCCTGCGCCAGGGTGTCCAGGGAATTTCCGATCTCATTGCCGTGCCGGGGTTGATTAACCTGGACTTCGCCGACGTCAAGACTATTATGACGGATACCGGCTCGGCCCTGATGGGTATTGGCCGGGCCACCGGAGAAAAGCGGGCGGTGGAAGCAGCCAGGATGGCCATCTCCAGCCCCCTGCTGGAGACCTCCATTGAAGGCGCCCGCGGTGTCCTCTTAAACATTACCGGCGGCAGCAACCTGGGCCTGCTGGAAGTGAATGAAGCAGCGGAGATTGTGGCCGCGGCGGCTGACCCGGAAGCCAATATTATCTTCGGTGCCGTTATTGATGAGAGCCTGAAGGATGAGATCCGGGTGACGGTCATCGCCACCGGTTTTGAGGTGAAGGCGGCTGGGGCCGCCGACCAGGCGGCAGCCACCCGGGAACCGGAACTGGACGTTAAGACCTTTAACATTGACGACCTGGATATACCGGCCTTCCTCCGCCGGCGTTAAATAATTGCCATTTAACCTGTTACTTTAAGTAACAGGTTTTTTTCACCCCACTATCTGACAAATTTTTCCTGGAGAAAGTAATATAATAACTGTAGTTATGAAACTGGCATAAAGCTCATATCATGGTAATAATTAGGCCTGCCAAGCCGGGGTGATGCCTGTGCCGGTGGTTTATATTGATGTGGTTCTGGTGGTCAACCTGGTCATGGACTTTTTGATCCTCTGGGCGACGGCCAGGCTGGGGCAATTGCCGGCTTCGCCCTGGCGCTTGCTGGCCGGCGCCGGCATCGGCGCCCTTTATTCCCTGGCGCTTCTTTTTCCCGCCGGGGCATCCCTGCTACTTCTGGGGATCAAGGTCCTTTTTTCCCTGTTGATGGTGCTGGCAACCTTTTATCCCCTCACCTGGCGGCGTCTCATCCAGGTCCTGGTTTATTTTTACCTGGTGGCCTTTGCCATGGGCGGGGCTATGCTGGGGGGTATCTACCTAACCGGCAGTGGCGGTAGTTTACAGGTTATGGGCGGGGCCCTGGTAGTTGGGCCCGGGCTGCACTACACCTGGCTCCTGGCCGCTATGGCGGCCGCCGGGGTATTGGTTCGCTGGGGGACGGGCTGGCTGAAGAAAAATATCTGGCAGCAAATGCTGCACCTGCCGGTGGTCATCTCCTTCGGCGGCCGGCCCCTGGCCGTCAAGGCCCTGGTAGATACCGGCAACAGCCTGCGGGATCCCCTTTCCCAGCGGCCGGTAATTATCGTCGAGTACAGCGCCTTGCAGGGGATCCTGCCGCCGGAGATTGTTAAAGCCTATAACGGCCAGGGAGAACTGGATCTTGAAAACCTGGCGGCTTCCCTGGCGGCCTCGCCCTGGGCCGCCCGCTTGCGCTTGATTCCCTTTCACTCCCTGGGACAGGACCGGGGGATGCTCCTGGGTTTACGCCCTGATGAAGTGGTCGTTGTGACCAGCGAGCGGATGATTAAGATTAAGGAAGTTTTGATCGGTCTCTACCGGGAACGGTTATCGCCGGAGGGCAGTTACCGGGCCTTGCTGCACCCGGATTTGCTGGAATGGAGTATGAGCTACTGAGGGGGAGAAGCTGGTGGTCCAGCGCTTGTTAAACATGGCTAAAATGAAGCTGCAATTACTGTACTACAGCCTGACCCTCAAGTTCAGGTGGCTGGCGGAGATTTTTTATGTGGGCAGCAGTGAGGCTCTGCCGCCGCCCCTTTCCAGTGATGAGGAATCGGATCTCCTCCTGCGCCTGGAAGACGGCGATGCCGCCGTGAAAAAGGTCCTCATTGAACGCAACCTGCGCCTGGTGGTTTATATTGCCCGCAAGTTTGAAAACACCGGCGTGGGCATTGAGGACCTGGTTTCCATTGGTACTATCGGCTTGATCAAGGCCGTCAACACCTTCGACCCCAAAAAAAGGATCAAGCTGGCTACCTATGCCTCCCGCTGTATCGAAAATGAGATCCTCATGTACCTGCGCCGCAATAATAAGACCCGGGCCGAGGTTTCCTTTGACGAACCCTTAAACATCGACTGGGACGGCAACGAACTCCTCCTCTCCGATGTCCTGGGTACGGATAATGATATTATTTATAAATCTATTGAGGAAGAAGTAGATCACAAGCTGTTGCAGATAGCTATGCGCAAGCTTTCTTCCCGGGAACGGAAGATCATGGAATTTCGTTTTGGCCTCCTGGATGGGGTGGAGAAGACCCAGAAGGAGGTCGCCGATATCCTGGGTATCTCCCAGTCCTACATTTCTCGCCTGGAAAAACGCATTATCAAACGCCTGCGCAAAGAGATCGCCCGTATGGAGTAATTAATGACACAAACGGGTAAGGGGGCTGGTGGGTACAACTCCAGGCTCCGATGGTTCTCGGCGAGCAAACTTGGTGCTCAGCCTTGCTCCCCCATCCCGTTCACCGCTACCTCGCTGCGGCTTCGCTGAGTTTGCTTACGCCTCGAACCAAGTCGCCTTCCGCCTGTACCCACCAGCCCGTAGAACGCATTACAGCAGTAACTATTTTTGTAAAAAACTAATTTTCGGAGAGTCCGGCAGGGCTCTTTTATTATGCCCCTTTTGCCAGGCGGTATAAAAACAGGTAGCCAGGGCAATAATTATCCCAGAACCAAGACGGGAGGTATCGCGCAATCCTTGCTTAACAAAGTAGAAATCTGCGGTGTGAATACCTCCAAGTTACCCCTGCTGAAGAGCGACGAAATCCGCCAGCTCTTTCAGCGGCTGCAGGCTGGAGAAGCCGAAGCCCGGGAGAAACTCATTACCGGCAATTTGCGCCTGGTCCTGAGTGTTATCCAGCGTTTCACCAACCGGGGTGAACATGTGGATGACCTCTTTCAGGTTGGTTGTATCGGCCTGATGAAGGCCATCGATAACTTTGATCTCAGCCAAAATGTTAAGTTTTCCACCTACGCTGTCCCGATGATCATCGGCGAGATCCGGCGCTACCTGCGGGATAATAACCCCATCCGGGTCAGCCGCTCCCTGCGGGATGTGGCCTATAAGGCCCTGCAGATCAGGGATACCCTGGTCAACCAGCTGGCCCGGGAACCATCCCTGGCCGAGGTGGCCCAGCACCTGAAGGTACCCCAGGAGGAAGTAATCTTCGCCCTGGACGCCATCCAGGAACCGGTATCCCTTTTCGAACCGATCTACCATGACGGCGGCGACCCTATCTTCGTCATGGACCAGATTGGGGATGAGAAGAACCAGGACATCAACTGGCTGGAGAATATCGCCATCAAAGAAGCCATGAACAAGCTCAATGCGCGGGAGCGCCTGATTCTTTCCTTAAGGTTTTTCGAAGGTAAGACCCAGATGGAAGTCGCCGACGAGATCGGTATTTCCCAGGCCCAGGTTTCCCGGCTGGAAAAAGCAGCCTTGCAACATATGCGGAAGTATATTTAAAAGGTGAGGAGTGTCAAGGAGTGTCGACGCTAAGAAGGTCCCTGCTGGTGCTGGTAATGGCCGGGGTAGTGATCCTGACAGGAGGCTCAACGTGGCAACAACGGGAGGCCATACCGGCATATAATTCGCATAATTTAATCAGGTTGCATGTAATTGCCAACAGCGATACACCAGGCGACCAGGAACTAAAACGTCACGTCCGGGATGCCGTCCTGGCCAGGGTCGGTGAGAACCTGGCCCGGGCCGGTGATATAACTACCGCCCGGCAGCTGGTGAGCACCAACCTGGCGGCCATAACTGCGGCCGCTGAAGACCAGATCCAGCGGGAGGGCCGGAGTTATCCCGTGCAGGCGGAATTTGGGGATTTTGACTTTCCGACCCGGGCCTATGGTAATACCGTCCTGCCGGCCGGAGAATACGAGGCTGTCCGCGTGGTTATCGGTTCCGGTCAGGGACAGAACTGGTGGTGCGTCCTTTTCCCACCCCTGTGCCTGGTCGATATCGCCGGTAGGGTTGAGCCTGCTCCTACGGCTCCTGCCCCGGCGGCCCCGGCCCATCCGGTTTTAATGCTCAATCCGGCCCCAGTGGAGCAGCAGGCGCCAGAACAAACTTTAATCGTGCGCTGGAAGATAGCAGACATATTTAAAATCTCGCGCCAGTACCTGGCCAGCCTGTGGCCCTAAAGCCGGCACTGCTGGTTTTTTTCTTTTTTTGAGACCGCCCATCATATACTGGAATTAACAGGAGCCTTTCCCGGAGGTGGTTGCGGTGATCCGGGTAGCTGAATTGCGCCAGCGGGAAGTAATCAATGTTATTGACGGGCGGCGATTGGGTATAATTAAGGATATTGACCTGGACCTGGAGGAGGGGCGGGTTAAGGCGTTAATTGTTCCCGGGTCGGGAGGCAAATTTTTTTTCTTTTTTGGCCGGGATGAAGATCTGATAATTCCCTGGGAGAATGTGATTAAAATAGGTGTGGACGTAATCCTGGTCGAAAGCTACAGCAGTACGTCACCGGTGCACCGGGACAGGGCTTAAGATCCCCGGCCTTTATGTTATAATAAGGTGCAGGGGTGGTTTTTCTGGCAGGCTTCACCTGGGAAGATCAAGGGGGCCTGGCTTACCTGCGGGTCACGTTTTTAGAGACCCGGGCCCCGGTCAGGGCTGTCTTTACCAGCCGCCGGGGTGGGGTGAGCAAAGCTCCTTATAACGCTTTAAACCTGGGCTTACACGTTGGCGATGACCCCCAGGCTGTTCTGACCAACAGGGGGTTGCTGGCCGGGGCTCTGCGTCAGCCCCTGGCTAGTTGGGTCATTGGCGCCCAGGTCCACGGGAATGAAGTTGCCCGGGTGGGCCGGGAGGAAACCGGGAGGGGGGTCAGGGAACTGGCCACCGCCCTGGCGGGTATTGATGCCCTGGTCACCGCCACCCCGGCGGTGACCCTGGTGGCCTTTTATGCCGACTGCGTCCCCCTCTACCTGGTGGACCCGGTAAACCGGGCCCTTGGTTTAGCCCATGCCGGCTGGCAGGGGACGGTCCTTAAGGTGGGGGCCCGGACGGTGGCCAGGATGACAACTGAATTCGGCAGCCGGCCGGCCGACCTCCTGGCAGCCATTGGACCGGCAGTTGGTCCCTGTTGTTACCAGGTGGACGACCGGGTAGCCGCTGCAGTTCAGGAAGAACTGGCCTCTACTGAGGAGTTTCTGGTACCCGATGGCCCCCATCACTGGCGCCTGGATCTGCCCCGGGCCAACTACCTGAGCCTCCTGGAAGCCGGCCTCCGGCCCGACCACATAGTCACAGCGGGTATCTGTACTTGTTGCCATCCGGAAAACTTTTTTTCCTACCGCGCCTCTGGCGGCCGCACCGGGCGCCAGGCAGCCTTACTGGCCTTGAGGTCATAGCTATGAAGACGGCTTACAATCCTTTACCGCCCCCGGCCCGTTCCCGGCCGCGACGCCGGCGGCTGGGGCCATGGCTCCTGCGGGGGGCGGCCCTGGCAATACTTATCCTGGTGGCCTGGTCTGGTATCAGGGCGGCGACCAGGGCTGTTGCCTGGTATTTTTTACTTATCCAGCCGGTGGACAAGGGCACCCTGGAGGACAACCTCCCCCTGGAGGTCTATATCGCCCGGGAGGAGCAAGTCCTGACAGCGCCGGTAACCGGTACCCTGACCCCCGTGGTACCAGAAGGAGAACGGGTGCCAGTGGGAGCCACCATTGCCCGTCTCCTTCCAGTGGCGGCCGGTGCCCAGCCGGTGGACCTGAAAGCCCCTTGCCCAGGCCAGGTTTCCTATGAGACGGACGGCCTGGAAGGGAGCCTGCAGCCGGCCAAACTGGGTAATATCAGCTACCAGGATTTAAAGCGCCTGGTAAACCTGGCCCGGCCGGTGACGGCCCGCGGCCAGGTTCAGGAAGGGGCTGCTGTAGTCCGCCTGGTTAACAACCTGGCTCCCTTGCGCCTGTATGCCCCCCTGAAGGAGCGGCCGGCGGGCTGGCAGGAGGGCCGGGAGGTAACCCTGAAGGTGCCTGGCAGTGATGGTGATGTCGAGGCGCGCCTGCTGCGCCTCCAGGATGAAGGTAACCAGCAGGCGGCTATTCTCGAGGTTACTACCTGGGATAACAACTGGCTGTTGCCCCGCCGGCTGCAGGTGGCAGCTGTTTTGCACCGCTACCGGGGGATCATCATCCCGGCGTCAGCCCTGGCCACCGGACCGGAAGGGAAGCAGGGGGTTTACCTCCTGGGAGCCAGGGACTTGCAATGGCAAACAGTATCAGTAGTGGGTCAGGTGGGGGACCAGGTAGCCGTCCGGGGCCTGGATGCTGGGGCCGAGGTGGTCCTGCGTCCCCAGGTGGCCAGATGGTTAATGAATTAGAACGTCGGTAAGCAGGATTTCCAATAAATATGTAGAAAGTATAAAGAATTACGTGGGGGAAAAGCATGGTTAACATGAGGGAAAATATTACCCGGGTGCAGGAGAGGATTGCGGCTGCCTCCCGGCGCAGCGGGCGCCGGCCAGAGGATATTACCCTGGTGGCGGTCACAAAAATGGTCCCGGTGGAACGTATTCAGGAGGCTGTAGATTGCGGCCTCCAGGACCTGGGCGAGAATCGGGTCCAGGAACTCCTGGCTAAACAACCCTACATCAATGGGGTCAAGTGGCACCTAATCGGTCACCTGCAACGGAACAAGGTGCGCCAGGTGTGGGATCGGGTAGCCCTGATCCACTCGGTGGACACCCTGGAGCTGGCCCGGGAGATCGACAAACGGGCGAGTGCTGCCGGGCGTAAGGTAGACATCCTTCTGGAGGTCAATGTAGCCGGGGAAGAGAGTAAATTCGGCCTTATGCCTGAAGCCGTTATCCCCCTGGTGCGGGAAGTTACCGGCCTGCCGGGGGTACATATCTGCGGCCTGATGACAGTGGCACCCCTGGTAGCAGATCCGGAAGAGGTACGGCCGGTCTTCCAGCGTTTGGCGGCTTTGCGCCGGGAGGTTGACGGCCTGCACCTGCCCGGGGTGGACATGGCTTACCTGTCCATGGGCATGACCAATGATTTCGAGGTGGCTATTGCAGCCGGCGCTAACATGGTGCGGATCGGCGCGGCAATCTTTGGCGCCCGGGATTACAGTAAGAAGGCGGAGGTGCATTAAGGTGGCATTCTGGCACGGTTTAATCAACTGGCTGGGCTACGGCCACGAGGAAGAGGAGCCGGTGGTGGAGAAAACCCTACCCGAACTGGAGACGGCTCCGGTGACCCCGGCGAAGGGCAAGCTGGTGGGCCTGCCGACGGCGCGCAATGCAGTAAGGTTGGTTATCGCCCGGCCCCAGTCCTTTGAGCAGGCTGCCGGGCTGGCCGAGAACCTGAAGAACTACCGGCCCCTGATTTGTAACGTCGAGAGCATACCTCTGGAAGAGGCGCGACGAATTATCGATTTCTTGAGCGGCGCTGTTTACGCCCTTGGGGGGCGGGTGCGCAAGGTGACCGGCGGTATCTTTTTGTTTACCACCAGCAACGTCGACTTGAGCGGCGATTTGGAAGAACAAATACCGGCCAACCTTAACTGGTTGGAAGCAGCCGGCCGGGGTAAATAGCAGGGGGCTAAAGAGTGGACGCAAATATCGGTTTCCTGGGTGCCGGCGCCATGGGCGAAGCCCTGATCCGGGGTATTCTCCAGGCCGGCCTGGTCCGGCCCGGGCAGATCAAGGTCTATGACATCCGGGCGTCACGATTAAAAGAACTCGAGTTGCGCTACGGCCTGGAAACGGTGCCTGGCCGGGAAAAGTTAGTATCGACGGCGGATATAATAATCCTGGCCATTAAACCCCAGAATCTGGCTGAGGCTTTAACCGGTCTGGAGGTTTCGCCGGACAAGCTGATCATTTCCATTGTAGCGGGAGTCAGACTTTCCCGCCTGGCAGAATACCTGGGGGAGGTGCCCCTGGTCAGGGTGGTGCCCAATACACCGGCCCTGGTCGGGGAAGGGGTTTCCGCCCTAGCGGCCAATTCCCGGGTAGATGGGGAGATCCTGGAGCAAGCCCTGGCTATCTTTCGGTCCGTTGGCGCGGCCATGGTCCTGCCGGAAGAACAACTGAACGCCGTCACCGGACTGAGCGGCAGCGGGCCGGCTTACGTTTATATGATTATTGAAGCCCTGGCCGACGGCGGCGTACGCCAGGGATTGACCAGGCCGGTAGCCCTGGAACTGGCAGCCCGGACCCTCCTGGGTAGCGCGCGGATGGTCCTGGCCACCGGTGAGCACCCCGGGATCCTGAAGGACAGGGTAACTTCCCCGGCGGGGACCACCATCGCCGGCCTGGCTATACTGGAAGACCGGGGCGTACGGGGAGCCCTCATCCGGGCCGTCGAGGCTGCTACCCTGCGGGCCGGTGAACTTGAATAAGGAGTAGATGGCATGCAGACCCTGGCAGTCCTGGTCCGGGTGGCCTTTGAGGTCTTAAACTGGCTGATTATCGCCCGGATCCTCATCTCATGGTTTCCCCATGATCCCGACAACGTGATAATGCGGTTTATCTATGAGATTACGGAGCCGGTGCTGGCTCCCTTTCGCCGCCTGATGCCGCGTACAACTATACCCATTGATTTTTCGCCCATTATCGCCGTCCTGGTTTTGCAACTGGTGGAGCGCCTGCTGATCACTTTTATTCTGCATATGGGTTAGGAGGCCGCCGAGGTGCTGACTCCCCTGGATATTAACAAAAAAGAGTTCCACCGCAGTTTTCGTGGTTATAGCTGTGAAGAGGTAGACGAATTCCTGGAGCAGATCCTGCGTGATTACGGCCAGGTTTACCGGGAAAACCAGGAATTACGGGAAAAAAACCAGCGCCTGAGTGAAGAAATGGAGCGATATACCCGCCTGGAGCAGACCCTGAAGGATTCCCTGGTCATGGCCCAGCAGACGGCCGATGCAATGCGTCAAAATGCCCAACGGGAAGCAGAATTGAAGATCCAGGAGGCGGAGAACCAGGCCCGGGAGATTTTAAACCAGGCCCGGCTCCAGGCGGAAAAGACCGAGCGTTATCAACAGGACCTGGAGGCCGGCACCAGGGCCTTTAAAATGCGCCTGCGCTCCCTCCTGCAGGCCCAGCTGGAACTTCTGGACAGTGAAGACCGGGCGGACGCCCAGGCCGCAGCGACGGCGGAGGAACAAGGGCACCAGGTAACGGCTTAACTTGACCCCGGCCGGCAGGGAAAGGTATAATTTGTAGGATAATCAAGGCCTTTAGAGGAGTTGCGAGCGTAAGTGGATTATAGTAAAACCCTGAATTTACCCCGCACTGATTTTCCCATGCGGGCTAACCTGCCCCAGCGGGAGCCAGAGATCCTCAAGTTCTGGGAGAAAAATGACATCTACGGCCAGGTCCAGGAGGCCAACAAGGGTAAGCCCAAGTTTATCCTCCACGACGGGCCGCCCTACGCCAACGGTCACCTGCACCTGGGACATACCCTGAATAAAATTCTCAAGGACATAATTGTTAAGTACCATTCCATGAACGGCTACGATGCCCCTTACGTGCCCGGGTGGGATACTCATGGCCTCCCCATTGAGCAACAGGCCATCAAAAACCTGGGTCTTAACCGGCATGCCGTCGATGTGGTGGAATTCCGTAACCGCTGCCGGGATTACGCCTTGAAGCATGTCAACATCCAGCGGGAAGAGTTCAAACGCCTGGGGGTACGTGGCGACTGGGAGCACCCCTACCTTACCCTGGAGCCGGAGTATGAGGCCATCCAGATCGGCGTTTTTGGCGAGATGGCCAAGAAAGGCTATATCTACAAGGGATTAAAACCGGTTTACTGGTGTACTGACTGTGAGACAGCCCTGGCCGAGGCCGAGGTGGAGTACGGTGAAGAGCGTTCGCCCTCTATTTATGTCAAATTCCCGGTAGTGGACGCCCGCGGTCTTTTTGAGCCCCAAAGGAGTTCCATTGTTATCTGGACCACCACCCCGTGGACCCTACCGGCCAACGTGGCCACCGCCCTGCATCCGGAGTTTAAGTATGTTCTGGTCCAGGTAGGGGAGGAGCGGCTCCTCATGGCTGCCGAACTCCACCGCCAGGTCCTGGAGCTCCTTGGCCTAAAGGATTATCAGGTGGTAGCCACCTTTAGCGGGAGCGAGCTGGAAGGAGTCATCTGCCGCAACCCCCTCATGGACCGGGATTCGGTAGTTATCCTGGGTGAACATGTTACCCTGGAGCAGGGCACCGGCTGCGTCCATACTGCCCCGGGCCACGGCCTGGAGGACTATGAGGTAGGTATGCGCTACCACCTGCCGGTGTTATCACCCCTGGACGATCAGGGCCGCTTTACCAGGGAAGGGGGCCAGTTCGCCGGGCTTTTTGTCGATGACGCCAACAAGGCCGTGGTCAAAGAACTGGAAAAGCGGGGCGCCCTTCTCCATTTTGGCTTTATCAAGCACCAGTACCCCCACTGCTGGCGCTGCAAGCACCCCATTCTCTTCCGGGCTACGGAACAGTGGTTCGCTTCCATCGAGGGTTTCCGGCAGCAGGCCCTGGCGGCTATTAAGGGGGTTAAATGGATCCCGGCCTGGGGCGAAGACCGGATTTATAACATGGTGGCCGACCGCAGTGACTGGTGTATCTCGCGCCAGCGTACCTGGGGGGTACCCATCCCCATTTTTTATTGTGCCAGCTGCGGCCGGGAGATCATCAACGACGCTACCATCAGCCATTTGCAGGAACTCTTCCGGGAGTACGGCTCCAACGTTTGGTTCGCCTGGGAAGCAGGGAAACTGGTACCGCCGGGGTTAAAGTGCCCGGAGTGCGGCAGCAAGGAATTCCGCAAAGAAACGGATATCATGGATGTCTGGTTTGATTCCGGTTCCAGCCACGCCGCTGTATTGACCACCCGGCCGGAGCTCGCCTGGCCGGCTGACCTCTACTTGGAGGGGAGCGATCAACACCGGGGCTGGTTTAATTCCTCCCTGTCGACAGCGGTGGCCACCAGGGGCCGCGCCCCCTACCGTCAGGTCTTGACCCACGGTTTTCTGGTGGATGAAGAGGGTCGCAAGATGTCCAAGTCCCTGGGTAACGGCATTGATCCAGCAGATGTAATCCGCCAGAAGGGGGCCGATGTCCTCCGCCTCTGGGTGGCCTCGGCCGACTACCGGCGCGATGTGGCGGCCTCGGAGAATATCATGCGCCAGATTACCGAGGCCTACCGGAAGGTCCGCAATACCTGCCGGTTCCTCCTGGCCAACCTGGCCGATTTTGACCCAGGTAAGGACCAGGTAGCCAGGGAAGATATGCTGGAGATCGATCGCTGGGCCATGGACCGCCTGCAACGCCTGACAGCCAGGGTTACCCGGGCCTACGACGATTATGAATTCCATGTGGTTTATCATAGCATCCACAACTACTGTGCCGTCGATTTAAGCGCCGTCTATCTAGATATAATTAAAGATCGCCTGTATACCTGGCCGGCAGCTTCCCGGGGCCGGCGCTCGGCCCAGACAATGCTTTATGAGGCCATTAATGTCTTGGTGCGTCTCCTCACCCCCATCCTGGCCTTTACGACGGAAGAGATCTGGCGCTACCTGCCAGCAGCCGGCGACAAGCCCTTCAGCGTCCAGCTGGCCGGTTGGCCCCGGGTCAAACCCGAGTTCCTGGATGATGAGCTGGCGAAAAAATGGGAGCGGCTCCTCCAGGTGCGGGATGGCGTCGCCCGGGCTCTGGAACGCGCCCGCCAGGAGCAGGACCTGGGCAACTCCCTGAATGCCGCCGTTCATCTTTACCCTGATGCCGTCCTGTACCAGTTCCTGCAACCAATGGCGGCGGAACTGGCAACCATTTTTATTGTCTCCCAGGCCACCCTGCACCGGCCGGAGGAGGATGCCCCGGACGGCAGCCTGGAGATACCGGAGATCCCGGGCCTCCGGGTGGACATTACCCGGGCACCGGGGGAAAAGTGCGAACGCTGCTGGATGGTCAGCGAAACGGTGGGGCAGGATCATACTCATCCCACCCTCTGCCACCGCTGCGCCAGCGTTCTGGAGGAGGCACCCATGGGGAGCTGACGCCCCCGCCACGAAACCACGAAAATATCTGGCTGAAGGGCTGGCGGATACAGGCGGAACACGAGTATGTTCGTGACGCCAGATACTTCCACGAAGCCGCGGTGAGGCGACGGTGAACGGGATGGGGATGAACCATAGAGGCCTGTACCGCATCAGTCTGCGGGAAGCTTACCATCCGGGTAAAAACGCCGGGTAAAAACGGCCCGCGGGACTTATAATAAGACCAGGTAACGTTCATCAGATAACTTTCAGGCGAAAGGATGGTCCGGCCCAGTGCTAACTTTTCGCGAGACGGACTTTTTGCCTGTCGAAGTACCTGTGGGCATCTCCAATCGCCATCTTCACCTCTGCCGGGAGGACCTGGAGGTCCTTTTCGGGCCTGGCTATGAGCTGACCGTCTACCGGGAACTCAGCCAGCCGGGGGAGTATGCTGCCCGGGAAACGGTCACCATTGTCGGTCCCCGGGGCGTCATCGAAGGAGTGCGGGTCCTGGGACCGGTACGCTCCCATTCCCAGGTGGAGATATCCATGACCGACGGTTTCCACCTGGGACTCAAACCCCCTGTGCGGGAGTCCGGCGACCTGGAGGGCACCCCGGGCATAGCAGTCGTCGGCCCGGCCGGGGCTCTAAATATGCCCCGGGGAGTCATCCTGGCTGCCCGCCACATCCATATGGAGGCCGGGCGGGCTGCAGAACTGCACCTCCATGACGACCAACGGGTTCAGGTCTGGGTGCCGGGTATAAGGGAGTTGATTTTGAGCAATGTAATCATCCGGGTGGGGGATGATTCCCGCTTGGAACTCCATTTGGATACTGACGAGGCCAATGCCGCCCTGGTGGCCGGCGGCGCCAAAGTAAAAATCCTGCGTCCCTGACGCGGGATTTTTGATTTAAGGCCGGGGATAGAGGGCAAGATATATGTTAAAGACGCCTATAATTCTGGTGCCGCACCGGTAGAAGGACGGGATAGGGATCATGTTGAGCCGGCAATGGGACGGCAACGACGGCTCCCTTGAAACCTGGCTGACTATGGGGTGTAAACTATTGAACGAAGTTGAACGGGGCGCATCTTACCTCGGCGATAAGATCCAGCAACTAATAACAACCATGGAAAAGGCCAACGTGGCCGAGTGGGTTGAACTCTACCGCCGGCCGGGGCGGCTGATATACTTGAACTTTGCCGCCGGCATCGCCCGGGGATTGGGTATTGCTGTCGGTTTCGCTATTTTGGGGGCTATTGTCATCTATATCATCCGCGAACTGGCCTTGCTGAACCTGCCGGTAATCGGCAAACTTATCGCCGAGATCGTACGCATGGTCCAGAAGGAAGTATATTAAATGCGAGGAGCTACGATCACTATGGACCAACACTCCCTGGAGCATTTCCGCCAGAAGCTGCTGGCCGAAAAGGCGCACCTGGAAGAGCAGCTCGATTCCCTTAATAGCGGCGGCTTGCGGGAATCCCTATTTGACGCCACCCAGGAACTCTCCCGCTATGACAATCACCCCGGGGACCTGGGCACTGAGGTCTTTGAGCGCAGTAAAGACCGGGCCCTGCGGGATAACGTTCAGATCCAGCTACAGAAGATTGAGGACGCCCTCCGGAGTATGGAGGAAAGTACCTACGGCTACTGCCGCCGCTGCGGCCGGGAGATTCCCCGGGAACGTTTGGAGGCTATCCCGGAAACTACCCTCTGCCTGGCATGCCGCCAGGAGATGGAAGGGGAGGGGGATAAGGACTCCCGCCCGGTGGAGGAGGCTGTTATCCTGCCGCCCTTTGGCGGCCAGACTACAGATCCCCACCAGAAGCATCCCGATGAAGAGGAGGCAGTGGAGTATGATGGGGAAGACGTATGGCAGGAACTGGGCCGGACCATTGAACATGCCGCCGAAGCCCGGAGCGGTTCCTACTTTGGCCCCCTGGATCTGGATGAGGACCAGGACGCCGTCGAAGCAGTAGATAATATCCCCTATTTCCGGGGTGCCGACGGCGTGTTTTATGAAGATACCGGGGCCTACATCGATGACGAAGGCTCCCCGGAGGAAAAAGTCATTGGTGATGCTGGCTGGGACCGGGTAAGGCAGGAATCTCAATCATAGGGCAGGGTTTCCAGGGTGTCGTTGGCTTTGCCGTAGGAGAAAATGGTAGTAGTATCTTCCCCCGGCAACTGGCGCTCGAAGTCACCGCAATTAGTGTCCAGGCCGTTCCGGGTAACGTGGATGGTATCCAGCCGGCAGAAGCCGCTGCCGTCATGATGGATACAAAAATCGACTTCACAGGGTATCCGGGTCATCAACAATCGCCTCCCAGGTGCTAGTTGTTGCAAAATATAGTTTACCCCCACAGGTTATCATGGTATGATAAGAAAATGAATGGGGGTAAAGCCGATGGATAAAGCCCTGACCATTGCCGGTTCCGATTCCGGCGGCGGTGCCGGCATCGAGGCCGACCTGAAGACCTTTGCTGCCCTGCGGGTCTATGGCACCTGCGTCATCACCTCAGTAACGGCCCAGAACACCCTGGGGGTGCAAGGGGTCTTTGACCTGCCGCCGGAGTTTGTCGGCCGCCAGCTGGACTCCGTCTTAAGTGATATCGGCGCTGACGCTGTTAAAACCGGCATGCTGGCCAACAGCGGTATTATTGAAGTAGTGGCCGCTAAAGTCCGGGAGTATGGCCTGAAAAAGCTGGTCATTGACCCGGTTATGGTAGCGAAAAGCGGCGACCTCCTCCTGGCCCGGGAAGCACGCCAGGCCCTGAAGGAGAAGCTGCTGCCCCTGGCCCTGGTCATTACACCCAACTTGGACGAGGCCAGGGTATTAACCGGGAGGGAAATAAGTAATGAAGAAGAAATGGCTGCTGCCGCCAGGGAGCTCTATGACCTGGGTGTTCCCTATGTAGTGATTAAGGGCGGCCATCTGACTGGAGCGGCGACGGATATTCTCTTTGACGGCCAAGAAATTCGCACCTTTACTACCCCGCGGTTGGATAACCGTCATACCCATGGGACCGGCTGTACTTTCTCGGCAGCCCTGGCGGCGTTCCTGGCCCGGGAACTGCCGGTACCAGAGGCGGTAGCTGGAGCTAAGGATTATATTACCCGGGCGATCCGGCAGGCCCGGGCCATCGGCCAGGGTTACGGTCCGGTCCATCACCTGGTGGATTATTACTCCTGGGGGGATTAGCTTGCCCTTCTTACTGCTGGTAGTGCTGGTTCTGGCCGTCGATCAGGTGAGCAAGTACCTGATTCGCACTAATTTCCAGCCCAACCAGAGCCTGCCGGTGATCGGGTCTATTTTTCACCTGACCTATGTCCACAATCCCGGGGCGGCCTTTGGTCTGCTGGCCAACAAGACCCAGGTCTTTATCGGGGTCACTGTGCTGGTGGCGATCATCATCCTGGCTGCTTATCGTTACCTGCCGCCGGACAGGCCCTTGTTGCGCCTGGCCCTGGCTCTGATGCTCGGAGGCGCCCTGGGTAACCTGCTGGACCGCCTGCGTTTTGGTTATGTGGTTGATTTTCTGGACCTGCGCATCTGGCCGGTCTTTAACCTGGCCGATATGGCCATTGTCGCCGGGGTCATTATCCTTTGCTGGCAGCTCCTGCTGCCGGCCGGGGAGCAGGGAAGGGAACCGTGACCGGGGAACGGGAAGTAGTGGTGCCCCTGGAGGCCAAGGGCGAGCGCCTGGATGCCTGGTTGGCCGGGGTGATGCCGGAGGTATCTCGTTCCCGGGTGCAGCAGCTCCTGGAGGCCGGGGAGATAACCCTGGTCGAAGGGAGTCTCCTGAAGGCCAACTACCGCCTGCGGGGTGGCGAGAGGATTCAAGTGCGGCTGCCGGAACCGGCCCGGCTGGAGGTCAAGCCCGAAGCCATTCCTTTAGACGTCCTCTATGAAGACGAGGATATCATCGTCGTCAACAAACCCCAGGGGATGGTCGTCCACCCGGCGCCGGGGAGCGAGCAGGGTACCCTGGTGAACGCCCTTTTATATCACTGCCGGGACCTGTCGGGGATTAACGGCGTCCTGCGGCCGGGCATCGTCCACCGCTTGGATAAGGATACTTCCGGCATCCTGGTAGCGGCAAAAAATGATAACGCCCACCGCGGCCTGGCAGCCCAGATTAAAGACCACAGCGTGAAAAGAGTTTACCTGGCCCTGGTTTACGGGACGGTGGCGGAACCAGCAGGCCGGGTCGAGGCGCCCATCGGCCGTCACCCCGTCGACCGGCTGCGGATGGCTGTGACCCGGAAAAACTCCCGCCCGGCCGTTACCCATTACCGGGTAGTAGAGCATTTTCCCGAGCATACACTCCTGGAGGCGCGCCTGGAAACAGGACGTACCCACCAGATCCGCGTTCATATGGCCTTCATCGGCCACCCGGTAGTCGGCGATCCTAAATACGGCCCCCGGCGGTGCCCCTTTAATGTACCCGGGCAGCTCCTCCATGCCGGTTGTCTGGGTTTTGTTCACCCTGTACGTGGCGATTACCTGGAATTTACCACACCACCGCCGGCGATTTTTTTACAGGTCCTGAACCAGCTGCGCCGGGAGAAAACGGGAGAGGGATAGCTAGCAATGATAGGGGAATGGGTAACTATTGCCATCCGGGACGCCATCGAGGCCCAGTTGATTAAAGGCCTACTCGAATCTTCGGGCTTTCTGGTCCGCTTGCAGGCCGAACCCCTGGGCAAGGTTTATGGTTTAACTGTAAGTCCCATGGGTATGGTCCTGGTCCAGGTGCCGGCGCCGGTAGCCAAACAGGCCCGGTCCCTCCTGGCGGCTGAGAGCGGGGATTCTGCCGGCGAAAGCGAGACATCCCATGGCGGGTAAACTCCAGAACCGGCTGAACGATCTCGACGGCCGGGAGTGGCTCTACTGGACCGACACCCTCTATATCACCGCCTACCCTCCTGATGCCACCCATCCTTTGCGTAAAAAACACGGCGCCATGAAACCCCCGGAGGTCATGGCGGAGATTATCCGTTTTTTTACCAAGAAGGGGGAACTGGTGCTTGATCCCTTCGCCGGGGTCGGGGGAACCCTCTTGGGAGCGGCCCTGACTGGCCGGCCCAGCCTGGGCTTTGAACTTGACCCTCGCTGGGTGGATATCTACCGGACCATTCAGAGGGATTTTGTCGTCGCTGATGGTATGTTCCGCCGCCGGGATGAAGTAATAACCGGTGGGGAGACCATCACCAGCAGGTCTATCGACGGGGAGATGCGCCAGGGTGATTGCCTGGAGCTGCTGCGGCAGTTGGCGGCGGAATCGATAGCTGCAGTTATTACCGATCCACCTTATGGTATAAACCACGGGGCACGAGGGTTTCCCCACGAGACGAATTTTAATATGACTGCTGCTATCCCTGCCGTCAGGCCCTGCAGTCGGGCGCATACGGCTGCCTCTAATATAGAGACAACCGATCCCGGCACCAGGCGGCCAGACTTGCTGGCTCATTCGTTAACCTCTCATATAGCGACCGCCGACCTGGGCCAGGCCCCGGACCTGGTCTCTTTTCTCGAACGCCTGCAGGTGATAGGAGGCGAGATCCACCGTGTCCTCCAGCCCGGCCGCTACCTGGTGATACTGGTGGGGGATCGCTACCAGCGGGGGGAATACGTACCCCTGGGCTTCCTGGTAGCCCAGGCCCTGCGCCAGGTGGGGTTTAAATTTAAAGGGGTGAGGATCTGGTCCAACAAAGCCACCCGCCGGCCTTTAAAACCCTACGCCGTTAAATCCGTTTTTGTCCCCAACATCACCCACCAGAATATCCTCATCCTACGGAAGGAATGAACATGCAGGAGCTATTATCGGTCGGGGTGCAGGTAGGGGCCCTCTTTTTCTTTGTCGCCCTGGGCTTCCTGGGGCGGCGCCGGCAAATCCTTAATACCCAGGGCGATAAGGTGATCTCGGACATTATCTTTTACTTCACTATGCCGGCCCTGACTGTCACCTCCATGAACTTGAAGGTCTCAGCGGCGGAATTGACCAATGCCTGGCTCATTCTGGCGGCCTCCCTGATCCTGGTTTTACTTTCCTACGTTTTGACCATCCTGGTGGCGGCCGCCTTGCACCTGTCCCCCCGGACGGCTTTTGCCTTTCAATTCGCCACCGCCTTTGGCAATGTAGCCTACCTGGGTTTCCCGGTAGCCTACATCCTCTTTGGCCGGCTGGGGATTTTCTATGCCGCCATGTACGCCCTGGGCCATAACCTCCTTTTCTGGACCCTGGGGGTCTGGCTGATGCAGGATCACGGCCAGCAGAAGACCCTGGACTGGCGCCAGATTTTTAATATCAACGTTTTGGCCATTGTCCTGGGCTTCGCCCTGGCCCTCCTCCGCTGGCAGATTCCGGAGCTAATCTTCCATCCCCTGGACAGCCTGGGCCAGGCCACGGTGCCCCTGGCCCTCCTCCTGGTGGGCTCCATGCTGGCCGAGTCACCCTTGGGCACCCTGGCGGGCAATAAGATCGTCTACCTGATGACTATTATCAGGTTGCTAATTTTCCCGGCCCTGGCTCTTCTGGTAATGGTTCTGTTACCATCCTGGGATAAAATGGCACGCTCCCTGATTATCATCCAGATGGCCATGCCGGCGGCAGCCATCGCCCCGGCGGTAGCCCGGAAGTATGACGGCGACTACAATCTGGTTTCCGAAGGGGTCGTAGCCACTACTTTGCTTTCCCTGTTAACCATACCCCTGTGGGCTTGGTTAGTAAATTACCAAATAATGACATAAAAAGTCATTTTTCTAGCAGGAAAAAGCTGGATGGGTGTCAAATATTACCTGGTAATTAATGGTTAACCCTAAAAACCAGGAAGAGGTGACACTCGTGGCCAAAAAACCGAAAAATGTACCGGCACCCAAGATAACCAAAGTTAAGGTGATGGGGAGAATAGATTCCCTCACGGATCTGCTGAAACTGCGCTTGTTTGAGTACTCGCCCCAGGCTGTAGACGAACTGGTGGCTGAAGCCAGGCAGCGCCTGCTTCCCAACCAGCTGCCGGCCAAGGTGCAAAAAAACGTCAATCGCTGTTTGACCAAAAACCCCTGCTTTCGCAGTGAGGGCAAGGGCCTCTGGTGCCTGCGCCTGGACGGCCTGAAGGATAACGACGCCGGCCACCGGGTCCTCCAGGCCCACGGCGATGCCCTGCGCCTGCATGAGATCAACCAGGAATTAAAAGAAGCAGGGAAACCGGAGATACCGGGAGAGCAGAAGCTGGTAGCCGACGGGCGTTTTATCAGGCTTAAAGATGGCCGTTGGGGCTTGATTCACTGGTCTTATATCGAACCGGAATCGGCGGCAGAGGTGGAGAAGGGGCAGAAGGAAGTTGCAGCAGCGACAGCCGGGGCGGTTACCGGGAAGAATGCCCCCGGGAATAATCAGGTAACGGCGGCCGCACCGGCGGCCGCAACAAACGGTAAACCGGCTGCGGTAGCAGCAACAGCGGCGCCTGCCCCTAACGGTAAACTTTTAGCCGTATCCCCCCACAGCAATGAAGTTGATCTATCAGCATCGGGGGTGCCCTCTACCGGGGCTAAACCTTCTTTGACTATCCCGGCGGCAAACCCTGCCAATGACAAAAAGGCCATGGCGGCCGCGGCAACAAATTCTACCAGTAGTAAATCCGGTTTTATAGCTCCAGCGCCGGTTTCTCTGTCGGCCGAAAGATCCGGATCTAACCCGGCCATTACCGGAGCACCTATCCTGCCCCTGGCCAGACCCGTCCCGGCCGGTGAACAGGATATTAAAGATACCGATTTTTGGGACAAGCTCTTTCCCCTTAAACATACCGGCGAGAAAGCGACGCCGGCATCCCCGACGAGGTTAACACCGGCTACTGCCCGGGAAAACAGGGAAGGTCCGGTCTGGGAAGAGATAGCCGCCGGGGCCGAAGCGGCCAGCCTTTCCCTGGACACAGGCCGGTCGAGCTGGGCGCCCAAGGAGTTCAGTTTGATTAACGGTGGTAAGTCCGGTTCTAGCCGTTCGGGGGAAGCCAGGGACGCCGAAAGGGAGAAGCAGCAGCAGGAAATCGCGGACCTACGACAGGAAAATAAAAACCTCCTGGGGGATCTGGAGAAGCTTCACCGGCGCAAAGAGGAGCTGCGCCAGGAATTGACCCAATTGGAGGAACAGCTGGTCAACCTGCGGGTAGAACGGGATACCCTGAAGAAGCGGGTGAGCCACCTGGAGACGCGCCTGATGCAGCTCCAGGGTACTTTGAATAAAACCGTCAGCGACGCCCAGGCGGAGCAGTCGCGCCTGAAGCAGCAACTGCGGGAGCAGGAATACCGCCTCCAAACTACCCTTATCGCCAACGAGGACCTGGAAAGGACGGTGGCCGACCTGCAAAAAGAACGCCAGGATTTAAAGCGCCGGCTGTCCTTCTGGCCGGTTCGCCTGGCCCTGCGCCTGGCCACCCTCCTGGGCTTCAGCCTGCCCCGGGAAAAAGCCCGAGCTTATGGGCGCTAGGGTGTTTGGAAACCAGGAATGGGCCAGGCTGCCGGATCTTGCTAATAGAGGCAGGCATGGCTTATAATAGTGGTAAATTCTTACCCCGAAGCATCGGGGTATTTTTGTGGGGGGCGCACCAGTGACCGAGGTTGTCCGGGCACGAGGCCTGATGAAAAAGTATAATGGTTTTACGGCTGTTAAAGGGATAGACTTCGACGTCCGTCCGGGTGAATGCTTCGGTTTCCTGGGGCCCAACGGCGCCGGGAAGACCACGACCATCAAAATGCTCTGCTGTTTCACCCCGGTTACCAGGGGTACCCTGGAGGTCCTGGGGCACGATGCCCGCCGACAACCACGGGAGATTAAGGCCCGGCTGGGGGTGGTGCCCCAGGAGGATAATTTAGATCCAGAATTGACGGTGGCGGAGAACCTGCTCCTTTATGCCGGTTACTTTGACCTGCCCCGGGCGGTGGCCCAGGAGCGGGTAGAGGAACTACTGGCCTTTGCCGGCCTGGAGGAAAAGGCAGGGGTAGCAGTCGAGCACCTCTCTGGCGGGATGAAGCGGCGCCTGGCTATCGCCCGGGGGCTGATTAACAGGCCGCAACTCCTTATCCTGGACGAGCCCACCACCGGCCTGGACCCGGAGGCGCGGCACCTGGTGTGGGAAAAAATGCGCCAGCTGAAGGCCGGCGGCGTGACCCTGATTCTCACCACCCATTACCTGGAAGAGGCGGCCCAGCTCTGTGACCGCCTGGTGATCATGGACCAGGGCGTAATCCTGGATGAAGGGGCGCCGCGGGAGCTAGTGGAGCACCATGTCGGCCGGGAGGTCCTGGAACTGGCGCCGGTGAACGGCAGGGCCGGAGAGATTTTACCCCTGGTGGCCGGGGAGATCCTGGCCTACCACACCATTGGCCAAACCCTGTATTTATATACCAGCAACGGCCGCCGCCTCTGGCGGCAGGTACAGGGCCTCGACGGCAACTTTAGCCACCAGGCCCTGCGGCCGGCTACCCTGGAGGATGTCTTTTTGAAACTGACAGGAAGAAATCTTTCTTAAGAAGCCCCTCATGGGGGCTGTCGCCCCCGCCACAAAATTATGAAAATGCTGGCTGAAGGGCTGGCGAGTACAGGCGGAAGGCGACTTGGTCCGAGGCGTAGAACCATATTTTCGGAGGGGAACGTATGCAGATAGATATCTCCTATCGTGCCTGGAAGGTCTTCTGGCGCGACTTTGTCGTCTTTCGTAAGACCTGGCTGACCAACATCATGTTTAATTTCCTGGAGCCCCTCCTCTACCTGGCGGCCATGGGCTACGGCATGGGTTACTATATCCCGGCCATCCAGGGAATGACCTACCTCCAGTTCCTGGCCCCGGGCCTGATCGCCTCCTCGGCCATGTGGGCCACGGCCTCCGAATGTACCTACGACAGCTTTGTCCGGATGAAGTTTCAGAAGACCTACCACGCCATTGTCGCCACACCGGTGAACCTGGATGAAGTAGTGGTGGGTGAGATGCTCTTTGGAACCTTTAAAAGCGTCCTCTACGGTTCAATAATCCTGCTGGTTATTTTTCTCCTGGGCCTGGTGCCCTCGCCGGCAGCCCTGTTGGTATTGCCGGTTCTGGTCTTATGTGGCCTGGCTTTCGCCGAATTGGGGATGATATGGACTGGCCTGGTGCCGAAGATCGATACCTTTAGCTACTTTTTCACCCTGATCATCACGCCTATGTTCCTTTTTGCCGGGGTTTTCTTTCCCCTGGATGCCATGCCGGTGTTTGTCCAACGCCTGGCCTGGCTAATTCCCCTTTACCATGTAGTCGAACTGGTGCGGCCCCTGGTCCTGGGGCAGTTGAGCTGGTCCCTTCTGGGACACGTGGCTTGGTTGGTCGTCTTTATTGCTATTTGCTTTTACCCTCCCATTTACCTCCTGCGCCGGCGGTTGGATGGCTGAACTGGCGCCACCGCGGTTTTAACATGCCGGGAACCCTCGTCGCATCATTGCGGAGCAGTTTTCCGGTCCATCTCTGGACCAGTAATTTTCGCCTTGCCCGGGATAAATCGCTATCCGGCGCCAAAACTTGTCCCCGGTTGAAGGATGTGCTATCCTTAGTTAAAGGAAATTTAGACAGGGGGCAATCACCATTATTACCTTCGGTACACTCTTTAGTCCCTACGCCTGGGTGCTTGTTATCGGCGCTGCCCTAGTGATCTTTGGCCCGAAGAAACTGCCGGAAATCGGCCGGGGCCTGGGCCGGACGGTCAAAGAGTTTAAGAAAGGCCTGGATCAGGACGAAAGGGATAAGCAATAATAGGCGATACAAAAGGTGCTAGAAGGAACTACCCAGACCACCGCCGGTTTTAGCCGCTCGCGCGTTATACGCCATTAGTATGGCGTAACCTGGCCAGCTGTATTGGCCCGCCGGACTGCGCTATAAGGTTGACCGGCCAGGCAAGTTGATTAATTACCTGGAAGGTACGAGAAGCCAATCAAGGATATTAAATAAGCAGTATCACAGACCGACGATAATGAGAGATAGTAAGGAATAAGGGCTATGTGGGAGGTCTAATCGTGCTCAACCGACCCTTGCTGGCCATTGATATCGGCGGCGGTACCCAGGATATTCTCCTGTACCGCCCGGACCAGCCTCTGGAGAACTGCGTCCAGCTTACCCTGCCCTCACCGACGGTCATTTGCGGCCGCCGGGTGGAGGCGGCTACAGCCGCCCGCCGGGATGTTTTTCTCACCGGCCACCTCATGGGCGGCGGTTACCTGGTGGGCGCCCTGCGCCGGCACCTGGCCGCCGGCTGCCAAGCCTATGCTACCGCGACGGCAGCCCGGACGGTCTATGACGACCTGGAACGGGTGCGCCAGCTGGGGATAGTCATAACTGACCGGCCGCCGGAGGACGCCGAGCTGATCAAAACCGGCGATGTGGACCTGGCCACCCTGGCCGGGAGCCTGGCACCCTACGGGGTAAAACTGCCGGGAGAGGTGGCCATCGCCGTCCTGGATCATGGTGAGGCACCAAAGGGCAGCAGCGACCGCGTTTTCCGCTTTCAACACTGGCAGCGCTTTGTCACCGGGGGCGGGCGCCTGGCGGACCTCCTCTACCGGGAACCGCCGGCCTACCTCACCCGCATGCTGGCCGTCCGGGAGCAGGCCCCTGGTGCCTGGCTCATGGACACCGGGGCGGCTGCCCTGTGGGGTGCCCTGGAAGATGCCCGGGTGGCGGCCCGCCGGGAGGAAGGCCTAATTATCGTTAACTGCGGCAACCAGCACACCATCGGCGTTCTGGTCCAGGGACAGCGGGTGCTGGGGCTCTTCGAGCATCACACCAGCTGCCTCAGCGGCCACAAACTGGCCGCCTTTGTCGCGAAGCTGCGGTCCGGGGAGCTGACCAACGAAGAGATCTTGAACGACGGCGGCCACGGCTGCTATATTGCCCCCTCCTACCAGCCGGGGGATGGTTTCCGCTTTGTGGCCGTGACGGGACCCCAACGCCGCCTGACTATCCACGAGGATTACTACTGGGCCGCCCCCCATGGCAATATGATGCTCAGCGGCTGCTTCGGCCTGATAGCAGCCGTAGCGGGGGTGAAAATTAACCCTTGACAGGAGACAGGCTATGGTCTAATATATCCCAGAAGGTCCTTTTAAGTTAGTCCGGCGAGGCTAGCAAGGGAGTAGGGAACCGAAACTCGTGGTACGCTAAGCCTGCGCCAGCAAAGAGCGCAGGCTTTTTAGTGCCCGGAAGGAGTGGCTGAAAATGGATCTGGCAGTCAAAGCCAAGATCATGGATGCCGATAAGCTGCGCCGCACCCTAATCCGTATCGCCCATGAGATCCTGGAACGTAACCGGGGGACGGAGAACCTGGTACTTATCGGTATCCGGCGCCGGGGGGTACCCCTGGCGGAACGCCTGCAGCGCATGATCGAGGAAATAGAAGGGGTCAAGGTACCCCTGGGTATCCTGGATATTACCCTTTACCGCGACGACCTCACCACCCTGAGCGTCCAGCCCGTTATCCATCGCACGGAGATCCCCTTTAATATCAATGGCAAAAAAGTAGTTCTGGTAGACGATGTCCTCTTTACCGGCCGCACCCTCCGGGCAGCCCTGGATGCCCTCATTGACCTGGGCCGGCCTCAGAACATCCAGCTGGCAGTAGTCGTCGACCGGGGCCACCGGGAACTGCCCGTGCGGGCCGACTACGTTGGCAAAAACGTGCCGACCTCCCGGAAGGAGGAGATAGCCGTTCAACTGGCGGAAATCGACGGCGTCGATCAAGTTTTAATCCGAGAATTACCGGAAGAAGCCGATGTTAATCCTTGAAATTAGTCCGGCGAGGCTGATAAGGATGGCGGCGACGTTCTCCTTATTAGCCCGGCAAGCAATAAGGAGTTTTTTTATGCCTGGAAAAGGAGGGATTTGCTTTGCGCCTGCAGCGTAAAGACCTGCTGGGGTTAAAGGATCTGGCAGCAGACGAGATCGAACTTATCCTGGAGACGGCGGCTCCCATGAAGGAGATCCTGGGCCGCGATATTAAAAAGGTTCCCACCCTGCGGGGCAAGCTGGTGGTGACCATGTTCTATGAGCCGAGTACCCGTACCCGGACTTCTTTTGAACTGGCGGCCAAGTACATGGGGGCCGACACCGTAAGCATTGCCACGGCCACCAGCAGCGTCCAGAAGGGAGAATCCCTGCGGGATACGGCGCGTACCCTGGCAGCCATGGGAACCGACGCCGTCATTATCCGTCACAGCGCCGCCGGGAGTCCAGCCCTGCTCGCCCGGACCATCGAGGCTTCGGTCTTAAACGGTGGTGACGGCATGCACGAGCACCCTACCCAGGCCTTGCTGGATATGTTCACCATCAAGGAGAAGCTGGGCGGGTTTAAGGGTTTAAAAGTAGCTATCCTGGGAGATATCCTCCATAGCCGGGTAGCCCGTTCCAATATCTGGGGTTTGACGAAAATGGGGGCTGAGGTAAGGGTTATCGGCCCGGCCACCTTAATGCCCCCGGAGATTGAAAACCTGGGCGTTAAGGTTTACTACAACACCGAGGAGGCCCTGAAGGGCGTAGATGTAATCAACGTCCTGCGCATCCAGAAGGAGCGGCAAAAGAAGGGCCTCTTCCCCTCCCTGCGGGAGTACGCCCGCCTGTACGAACTCACCCCCCGGCGCTTGCAGCTCGCCCGGCCCGGCGCCCTGGTCCTGCACCCCGGCCCCATGAACCGGGGGATTGAAATTGCCCCAGCGGTGGCCGACGGCCTGCAAGCAGCCATTAACGAACAGGTCACCAACGGGGTGGCCGTGCGTATGGCCCTGCTCTACCTGCTGATTGGAGGTGCCAACTAATGGCCATTTTAATTAAAGGCGGGCGGGTCATTGACCCGGCCCGGAATCTGGACGAACAGCTGGATGTTTTAATCGAAGGAGAAAAGATTGCCGCCTTAGAGGCGGATATCGAGGCTCCGGCAGACGCCCAGGTAATTCCTGCTGGGGGCCGGATTGTGGCCCCCGGCCTGATTGATATGCATGTCCACCTGCGCGAGCCGGGCTACGAGCAGAAGGAAACCATCGCCACCGGCACCCGGGCGGCGGCAGCTGGCGGCTTCACGGCCGTGGCCTGCATGGCCAATACCAACCCGGTGGCCGACAGCGCCAGCGTCATCGCCTTTATTAAAGAAAAGGCCCGCCAGGAAGGGGTCGTCCGGGTTTACCCAATCGGCGCCCTTTCCAAGGGCCTGGAGGGTAAAGAAATAGCGGAGATCGGCGACCTGGCGGCGGCCGGAGTTGTGGCCCTTTCCGACGACGGCCACCCGGTGATGAACGCCCTGGTCATGCGGCACGCCCTGGAGTACGCCAAAATGTTCAACCTGCCGGTTATCAGCCACTGTGAAGACGCCGACCTGGCCAACGACGGCCTCATGCACGAGGGCCTCATGGCTACTATCCTGGGTCTCAGGGGCATCCCGGCGGCGGCCGAGGAGGTTATGGTAGCCCGGGACCTCCTCCTGGCGGCAATGACCGGGGGCCGGCTGCACCTGGCCCACGTCAGCACCGCCGGCTCGGTGCGTCTCCTCAAAGAGGCCCGGGCCCGGAAAGTCCAGGTTACGGCCGAGGCCACGCCCCACCACCTCTGCCTGACGGATGAGCTGGTCCAGAGCTACGATACCAGTACCAAGGTCAACCCACCCCTGCGCCCGGCAGCAGATGTAGCATCTGTGGCAGCAGCCCTGGCCGCCGGGGATATTGATACCATCGCCTCTGACCACGCCCCCCACGCCGACGAGGATAAGGACGTAGAATACGATTATGCCCCCTTCGGCATGGTCGGCCTGGAGACGGCCGTGCCCCTGGTGGTGACGGAGCTGATCCTGCCCGGTAAACTCACCTGGCAGCAGGCCATTAAGGCCTGGACGGCGAACCCGGCCCAGATTCTCAACGTCGCCGGCGGCACCCTGGCGCCGGGAGGCGTCGCCGACGTAACCATCATTGACCCGGAGCTGGAGAAGGAAGTCAACGTCAATGATTTCTACTCCCTGGGCCACAACTCGCCCTTGCACGGGCGCAAACTGAAGGGCTGGCCGGTGGCCACCATTGTCGGCGGCCGGTTAGTGATGGCGGATGGGAAGGTTATCGAGTAGAGAGGAGTGAATGCCGGTGCGCGGTTACCTGGTTCTGGCTGACGGGACGGTTTTTACCGGCCAGGCCTTCGGCTACCACGGCCGCTGTCACGGAGAGGTCGTTTTCAATACCAGTATGACCGGTTATCAAGAGATCCTGACCGACCCCTCCTACTGCGGCCAGATCGTCACCCTGACTTATCCTCTAATCGGCAATTACGGCGTCAATGCCGAGGACTTTGAGTCGGAACGACCCCGGGTAGTCGGTTTTATCGTCCATCAAGCCTGCTGCCGCCCTAGTAACTGGCGGGCAACAGGTAATATAGAGCACTACCTGCAGGAACACCATATCCCGGCCCTGGAGGGAGTGGACACCCGCGCCCTCACCCGGCACCTGCGCCGACAGGGTACCATGCGGGGCATCCTGGCCACTGGCGAGGTCGATATAGAAGAAATAAAGACCCTGGCAGCCACTGATCCGCCACTTAGCGGTGACGGGTTGGTACCGGCGGTGACCAATAAAGAGCCCTTCACCGTCGCTGGCGGTGAACGCCGCCTGGTCCTTTATAACTTCGGCGTCAAAGATAATATTATCCGCTGGCTGCACCGCGAAGGCTGCACGGTAACCGTCATGCCGGCCCGGAGTACCGCAGCCGCTATTTTAGCCTTACATCCTGACGGCGTAGTCGTCTCCAACGGCCCGGGTGACCCCAAGGACGTTCCTTACGGCGTGGCTACAGTAAGGGAACTGCTGGGCCAGGTGCCGTTAATGGGTATCTGCCTGGGCCACCAGCTCCTGGCCTTGGCCCTGGGGGGCGACACCTATAAACTCCCCTTCGGCCACCGAGGCGGCAACCATCCAGTGAAGGATTTAAACACCGGCCGGGTCTATATCACCTCCCAGAATCACGGTTACGCTGTAAAGGCTGACTCTTTACCGGAGACAGCCTTTGTCTCCCCCATCAATCTCAACGACGGCACGGTGGAGGGCCTGCGCCTGCGGGGGTTGCCGGTTTTCTCCGTCCAATATCACCCGGAATCCTCACCGGGACCAACGGATTCGGAGTACCTCTTTCATGAGTTTATCAGGCTGGTAGACGAACACCGGGGACAATAACATAACGACACCTGTTCGCATTAGCCGGGGCTTAAGGCCGTCGGACCTAAAAGGGGAGAAAGATATGCCGATCAAACCGGGGTTAAAAAAGATCATGGTCATCGGTTCCGGACCAATCATCATCGGCCAGGCGGCGGAGTTCGATTATGCCGGCACTCAGGCCTGCCGGGCTTTAAAGGAAGAGGGGATGGAGGTGGTCCTGGTCAATTCCAACCCGGCGACCATCATGACCGATAGCGATATGGCCGACCGGGTTTACCTGGAGCCCCTGACCCTAGACTTTGTCGCCCGGATTGTCCGCCAGGAACGGCCCGATGGCCTGATACCAACCCTGGGGGGCCAGATGGGGCTGAACCTGGCCCTGGAACTGGCTGAAGCCGGGGTGCTGGCCGAAACGGGGGTCGAGCTCCTGGGTACGCCCCTGGCGGCCATCCAGAAGGCCGAGGACCGGGAGCAGTTCAAGGAGATGATGCTGGCCATCGGCGAACCGGTGCCCGAGAGCCGGATTGTCAACCAGGTAGAGGAAGCCCTGGCGTTCGCCCGGGAAATCGGTTACCCGGTCATTATACGGCCAGCCTACACCCTGGGCGGTACCGGGGGTGGTGTGGCCCACAACGAGGCTGAACTCCGGTCTATCGCCCTGAAGGGGTTGAAATTGAGCCTCATCAAGCAAATCCTGGTGGAGCGTTCTGTAGCCGGCTGGAAGGAGATTGAGTACGAGGTCATTCGCGACGGCAACGATAACTGCATCACCGTCTGCAATATGGAGAATATCGACCCGGTGGGTATTCATACCGGCGACAGCATCGTCGTCGCCCCTTCCCAGACCCTATCCGACCGGGAGTACCACCTGCTGCGGCGTTCGGCCCTGAAAATTATTCGCGCCCTGGGCATCGAAGGGGGCTGCAACGTCCAGTTCGCCCTGGATCCCAGCAGCATGCAGTATTACGTCATTGAAGTCAACCCCCGGGTCAGCCGTTCCAGCGCCCTAGCCTCCAAGGCTACCGGTTACCCCATTGCCCGGGTGGCCACCAAGATTGCTTTAGGTCTGAACCTGGACGAGATCCCCAACGCCGTCACCCAGGAAACAAAGGCCTGCTTCGAACCGGCCCTAGACTACGTTGTCGTCAAGATCCCGCGCTTCCCCTTTGATAAATTCTCCCTGGCCGAGCGTCTCCTGGGCACCCAGATGAAGGCCACCGGGGAGGTCATGGCCATTGACCGCACCTTCAGCGGCGCCCTGTTAAAGGCAGTCCGCTCCCTGGAGTTGAAGCTGGATGGCCTGCGGGTCTCCGCTTTTCAACGTTTTAGCGATAGCGCCCTGCGGCGCAAGATGGCCGAGGCCGACGACGAAAGGCTCTTTGTCGTCGCCGAAGCCCTGCGCCGGGGCTGGACCATCGCTGCCATCCATGAAACTACCGGTATCGATCCCTATTTCCTGGGCGAAATCGAAGCTATCGTGGCCATGGAAGAGAAGCTCGTCGCCGCCGGTCCCACCCTGGACGCGACTACCCTGAAGACTGCTAAGACTATGGGCTTCAGCGACGGGGAGATTGCCAACTTTACCGGCCTGCCGCCGGCGGACATTACCCGGCAGCGGCAGGAAGCGGGGATTCAGCCCACCTTTAAGATGGTGGATACCTGTGCCGCTGAGTTTGAGGCTGTCACACCCTACTATTACTCCAGCTACGACGTGGAAGACGAGGTAAGGCCCCTGGAGGGCCGCAAGGTGGTGGTCCTGGGGGCGGGGCCCATCCGCATCGGTCAGGGCATCGAGTTCGATTACTGTTCGGTCCATGCCGCCTGGGCCCTGCGCCGGGCCGGGGTACACCCCATCATGATCAACAACAACCCGGAGACTGTCAGCACTGATTTCGATACCTCCGACCGCCTCTACTTTGAACCCCTGACGCCGGAGAATGTCTTAAATGTCCTGGAGAAGGAGCAGCCGGAGGGGGTCATCGTTCAGTTCGGCGGCCAGACGGCCATCAACCTGGCGCAGGTGGTGGCTGATGCCGGTTTTCCGGTTCTGGGTACAACAGTCGCCGCTATCGACCGGGCCGAGGACAGGGAGAAGTTCGACGCCCTGTTGAACGAGCTGGGTATACCCCGGCCCCGGGGCGGGACGGCGACTTCGGTAGCGGCTGTGACCAGGATCGCTAAAGAACTCAGTTTCCCGGTGCTGGTGCGGCCGTCCTACGTCCTGGGCGGCCGGGCCATGGAGATCGTCCACAGCGAAGGCGAGCTCCTGGAGTACGCCACCACCGCCGTCCGGGTGGCCCCGGAACACCCCATCCTGGTGGATAAATATTTGCCGGGGACGGAGGTGGAGGTCGACGCCGTCAGTGACGGCGAGACCGTCCTCATCCCCGGCATCATGGAACACGTGGAACGGGCCGGCGTCCACTCCGGCGACAGCATCGCCCTTTACCCGGCCCACAGCCTGCCGCCGGGGGTGGCGGAGAAGATTGTCGCCTACACTGAACAGCTGGCCCGGGCCCTCCGGGTACGCGGCCTCCTCAACATCCAGTTTGTCATCCACCAGGGGGAGGTCTACGTCCTGGAGGTCAATCCCCGCTCCAGCCGCACGGTGCCTTATCTTTCCAAGATTACCGGCGTGCCCCTGGTGGCCCTGGCCACCAATGTCATGCTGGGTCAAAGCCTGCCGGAACAGGGCTATCGTGGTGGTTTGATGCCGCCGCCGGACTTTACCGCCGTGAAGGTCCCCGTCTTTTCCTTCGGTAAATTACTGCAGGTGGATACCTCCCTGGGACCGGAGATGAAGTCCACCGGCGAGGTCATGGGGATTGATCCCGTCTTTGAACGCGCCCTCTATAAAGGGCTGGTGGCCGCCGGCTGCGCCATCCCCAGCCACGGCACCCTGCTGGCGACCATCGCCGATAAAGACAAGGCAGAAGCGGTGCCCATCATCAAGGGCTTTGCCGGGCTGGGCTTCCAGGTGGTGGCCACCGCCGGTACAGCCGGAGCTCTGGCCGCAGCCGGGCTCTTCGTGGAAAGGGTGGGGAAGATCCGCGAGGGTTCGCCCCATATTATCGACTATATCCGGGAAGGGAAGGTCCACTTTGTCCTCAACACCCTGACCAGAGGCAAGCTGCCCGGCCGGGACGGCTTTAAGATCCGCCGCGCCGCAGCCGAACTGGGCATCCCCTGCCTGACTTCCCTGGACACGGCCCGGGCCCTCCTCAAGGTGCTCCAGTCCCTAAAGTCCGGGGATGAGCTGACCTTAAAACCCCTGCAGGAGTATGTGCCCCTCTGTCGACCTTAACCCTGGGGGCCGCCAAATCGCCTCCAGCCCCACCCCGGCCGCCCTTCAAGCACCAGGCGAGATGGCCGGGCCGCGGCCATTTAGCATATTAAGACCGCCGGGAGGGAAGGGCTTTTCCGGTTTTTTCCTACCGGGGTTAAGTCTGACTTAAGGGCTGGCACCAGACCCTCCCCATATCCACTCCGCTTTCACTCCGTTTTTTGAACTATAAGATCATAAAGCGAGATTTAAGGGCACCTACTTGCTCGCCAACACTTATGTATCTACAGGAGATGATCCACATGCATGTCAAAGATAAAATAATCGTCGCCCTGGATGTTCCCGACCTGGCAGCCGGGGAAAGGCTGGTGGATCAGCTTTCCCCCTACGCCGGCATGTTTAAGGTCGGCCTGGAGTTATACACCGCTGCCGGGCCGGCTGCCGTTCGTATGATCAAGGAACACGGTGGCCGGGTCTTTGCCGACCTAAAGCTCCACGATATCCCCCATACTGTGGCCGGGGCGGTCCGGGCCCTGGTACGCCTGGGTGTGGATATGTTGAACGTCCATGCTGCGGGGGGTAAAGCCATGCTGCAGGCGGCGGCCGCCGCCGTCCGGGAGGAGGCCGCGGCCTTAAACCGCCCGGCACCGGTGTTTATCGCAGTCACTGTTCTGACCAGCCTGGATAGGGAAGCTCTACACTGCGAGGTAGGTATCGAGCGGGAGGTAGAAGAACAGGTCGTCCACTGGGCCCTCCTGGCCCGGGAGTCCGGCCTGGATGGGGTGGTGGCCTCGCCCCGGGAGATCCGGGCCATCCGGGAGGCCTGCGGCCCGGAATTCGGCATCGTGACCCCCGGGGTGCGTCCGGCCGGGTCCGACCGGGGCGACCAGCGCCGGGTCATGACCCCAGCCGCAGCCCTGCGCGAGGGCGCCTCCTACCTGGTTATCGGCCGGCCCATCATCGCAGCCCCCGACCCGGCTGCCGCCGCCCGGGCTATTATCACGGAAATAGCTGAGATGGGACAGTAACGTTAGTCGCGTTAGTCGGTTTAAGCTTGACAAATTTTGCTAGGCAGCTACAATGATAATAATAAGTTCTTCTGGTAGCTACTGGTAAAAGCTACCCTAAATAAAAAATGGGGTGAAAGAGTATGCGTGAGTGGAAGGCGGTAGACATTGAAAGGCAGATTGCTACCCAAATGCCGGAGATTAACCGTAGTATTATTCGCTCGCGCAGCGAACGCGTAATCAGAAGAAGGCCGCGGGACCCGGAAGAACAAGAAATACTGGACCGCCTTTGCCTTCATAAATGGCAAAGGTCCGTTGCGGATGGTAAGGTAAAAATTCTAAGCAAACGAGAGTGGTATTATGAATTCGATTGAAAAGGCCAGACAGGCCATAGCCCGGCTGGCCTTTAAAAAGCGATAGTATTCTACTCCGCCGGCGTAACGTAAACGGTGTGCTGGTGGTCATAGATAACCATGCCCGGTTTGGCGCCAGCGGGTTTGCGGACGTGTTTCACCAGGGTGTAGTCTACCGGCACCCGGCTGGAGTGGCCGGCGCGGCTGTAGCGCGCCGCCAGGCGGGCGGCCGTTTCCAGGGTGGCGGCGGGTACCTCTCGGCCGGCGGTGCGGATAATGACGTGGGAACCGGGAATATCCTTGGCGTGGAGCCATAAGTCGCCAGCCGCGGCCTGCTTCAAGGTCAGCCAGTCGTTCTGGCGGTTATTCTTGCCCACCAGGATCGGCAAGCCATCCGGGGAAGTGAACTCCAGGGGCCGCGAGGCATGAGGCGGCTCTTTTTTGACGCCTTTTTTACCGGGTTTACCTGGTTTAACTCTCTCTTCCGGCAGGTAACCGGCCTGGCGCAGTTCCCGGCGGATCTCTTCCAGATCGTCCCCGGTGGTGGCCATGCTGACGGCCTGGGCAATGCTTTCCAGATAGGCGATTTCGGCCCGGGTATGCTCCAGCTGAGTGGCGGCCAGGCGGGCGGCGTGTTTAGCCTTGTTGTAACGGTTGAAGTACTGCTGGGCGTTTTCCGCCGGGGTGCTGGTGGGGTCCAGGTCGATGGTTACCGGGGCACCGTTGGGGTCGTAGAAATTGGCCGCCGTCAGGCTGGCCTGGCCCCTGGCAATCCGATAGATATTGGCGGTGATGATTTCTCCAGCCAGGCGGAACTCTTCCGCTCCGGCGGCTGCGGTCACGGTGGCGGCCTGGAGGCCCTCCTTTTTACGGCAGCGCTTGAGTTCTTTATCCAGGACGTGCTCCAGGCTGCGTCGGGAACCCTCCAGGAGCTGGTGCTCCCGACGGCGGGAATAGAAATAGTCGCAGGCGGCGCTGGGAGTGGCCCGGTGTTCCCGGGGCAATTCCGGGTACTGGTGCAGCTCTAAGGAAGCAAAGGCCAGAGGCTCCCCGGCCGGCGTGAGGACGACCTCAGGCTGCCAGGCAGCGGGTCCGGCGGCCGCCAGTATATCTCTCAGGGCCTGGTAGAGGCGATTTACCTCATAGGCACCGCAGCCCTCCAGGGTCACCCCGGCCGGCAGGCCGGCGCGGTAGATAACCTCCCGGGCTGTTTCCGGTCCCAGGCCGGCCAGCCGGTTGACCAGCTGGCGTTCCAGGGGGTCACCCCAGTTACCCTCATAGAGGAGGCGGCTGAAAGCCTCATCGTCGAGCTGACGGGGGTCGGCTTTATCCTGGGCCGGGGGTGGGATGTAAGGCCGCCCGGGCAGGACCTCCCGGTGGCGGCTGACGGCATGGGTATAGCGCCTGGCGGCGTCGATAATGCTACCTTCCGGGTTGAGCAGGATGATGTTGGAGTGCTTACCCATAATCTCAATTAATAGCAGGCGGGAAGTATGCCGTCCCAGCTCGTCGGTGGTGCTAAAGTGGAGTTTCAGCACCCGTTCCAGGCCCGGCTGCTCGACGGCCGTCAAAATACCCCCTTCCAGGTGCTTGCGCAGGACCATGCAGAAAAGGGGCGGGGTGGGGGGATTGGTAAAACTGGCTGTTGTCAAGTGCACCCGGGCCTGGTCGGGCAGGCTGCAAAGAAGCAGTTTCCTGGTGTCGCGACCTTCACGCAGGTGGAGGATCACGGTCTCCTTTTCCGGTTGAAAAACGCGGTCCACCCGGCTGCCGGTAAGGGGGGCAAGTTCTTCTGTGATAGCTGCTAGAAAAAGGCCGTCAAAAGCCATTATTGTGGGGCTCCTTCGAAATGAAATGTGTGAAGTGGGAGGTTAGATGTGAGATGCTTGTAGAAACTGGCTGCGCCAGTTTCTGATGAAAGCCTGCCTGCCTTTATTTTCTCCCGTTGGTTGGTGGCGGTTTGTCACCATGATTGTATCACATCACCGGACGCGCTGGAAACTCCTCGCCTGGCTGTTCTTTTCTTCCAGGGACAGGCATAGACTGATGGTGATTCCGGAAGAAAAAAGGGGCGAAGAGAATGCAAGCACGACCTTGGTACCAGTTTAGTCCTGACGAGGCCCTGGAGGCGTTAAAATCTGATGCCGGGCAGGGCCTGGCGACGGCCGAGGCCCGGAGGCGCCTGGCCGAAAAGGGGTCCAACCAGCTCCAGGCCCGGCCGGGGATCCCACCGTACCGGTTATTTCTGGCCCAATTTCAGGATCTGATGGTTCTGGTCCTCCTGGCCGCTACCGTTATCTCGGCCTTCCTGGGGGAAGTGGCCGATGCCATTACGATCATAGCCATTGTCGTTATCAACGCCATCTTAGGCTTTATCCAGGAGTACCGGGCCGAGCGTTCCTTAGAGACCTTGAAGGAGATGGCTACACCCGAGGCCCGGGTGCGGCGGGATGGCGAAGTACTGCGGGTGCCAGCGCGAGAGATAGTGCCCGGGGATATCCTGCTCCTGGAGAGTGGCGATCGGGTAGCAGCCGATGCCCTGGTCCTTAGAGGCAGCGGGCTGCAGGCCGATGAAGCCGCCCTGACGGGGGAATCCACCCCTGTACCCAAAGAGCCCGGCCACCTGGCGGGGCAAGTTAGCCTAGGGGACCGACGCAACATGGTTCACCAGGGTACAGTCATTACCGGCGGCCGGGGGGTGGTCCTGGTGGTGGCTACCGGCATGGCGACTGAATTCGGCAAGATTGCCGGTATGCTTCAGGAAGTGGAGGCCGAGGAGACACCCCTGCAAAAACGTCTGGCCTCCCTGGGCCGCTGGCTGGTCCTGGCCTGCCTGGCCATCTGCGCAGCGGTGGTCGTCACCGGTACCCTGCGGGGCGAGGACCTCTACGGGATGTTCCTGGCCGGGGTCAGCCTGGCGGTGGCGGCCATACCCGAGGGCCTGCCGGCCATTGTCACCGTCTGCCTGGCTTTAGGAGTGCAAAAGATGGTCCAGCGCAACGCCATCATCCGCAAGTTACCGGCGGTAGAAACCCTGGGCTGCGCTACGGTGATCTGCTCCGATAAAACCGGTACCCTGACCCAAAACCAAATGACCGTCCGCCAGGTCTGGGCCGGGGGACGTAGTTTCTCCGTCAGCGGGACAGGCTACAAGCCCCAGGGGGAATATCAAGAAAAGGGCCAGAGGGTAAATATCAAGGGCGACCTGCAGATGCTCCTAACGATAGCCGCCCAGTGCAATAACGCCCAGCTGCAGAAAGCCGGGCTGGGCATCGGTGGCTGGCTGCGTGGTGGTAATGGCCGCTTCGCCGGTGGGGCCGGCCGGCATGGCAGTTTTTGGAGTAAGCTCTTTGGTAGTCGTGACGAAGACAGCTGGAGCATCAGCGGCGACCCAACGGAAGGCGCCTTGCTGGTGGCCGCCGCCAAGGGGGGCCTCTGGCGGGAGAGGCTGGAACGGGAGGAACCCCGGTTAGCCGAAATCCCCTTTGATTCTGAGCGTAAACGGATGAGCGTCATCTGCCGGTCAGGCCAGGGGTTAAGGTCCTACGTGAAAGGCGCCCCGGATGTGATCCTGGATCTTTGCGACGCCATTCTCCTGGACGGGCGGGTTGTACCCCTGGATACCGCCCGGCGCCGGGAAATCCTGGCGCAGAACGAGGTCATGGCCGGGAAGGCCCTACGGGTACTGGCCCTGGCTTACCGCGATCTGCCGGCAGGAACAGAGATTCAAGCGGCTAGGGTAGAAAAGGGCCTGGTCCTAGTAGGGTTAATGGGTATGCTGGACCCGCCCCGGCCGGAAGCGGCGGCGGCAATTCAGCTCTGCCGCCAGGCCGGGATCAAGGTAGTTATGATCACCGGCGATCACCAGATTACTGCCCGGGCTGTGGCCCGGGAACTGGGCCTGCCGGCTTCCGCCGGAGAGGTTTTAAACGGCCAGCAGCTGGATGCCATGGATGAGGCCGAACTCGCCCGGGTAGCTCCGGGAGTGAATGTCTATGCCCGGGTTTCGCCCCACCACAAACTGCGCCTGGTGCGGGCCCTCAAGGCCAACGGCCAGATCGTCGCCATGACCGGGGATGGGGTTAACGACGCGCCGGCTGTTAAGGAGGCCGACATCGGCATCGCCATGGGCAAAAGCGGCACCGACGTCACCCGGGAGGCCGCGGCCATGATCCTGGCTGACGACAACTTTGCCACCATTGTGGCTGCCATCGAGGAGGGGCGCGGTATCTACGACAACATCCGCAAATTTATCCGTTACCTGCTCTCCTGTAATATCGGTGAGGTCATGACCATGTTTGTTGCCGCCGTCAGCGGTTTGCCCCTGCCGCTGCTGCCCATCCAGATTCTCTGGATGAACCTAGTTACCGACGGCCTGCCGGCCATGGCCCTGGGGGTGGATAATAAGGAACCGGGCTTGATGCAGCGGCCCCCCCACCCGCCGGGAGAGAGCGTCTTTGCCCGGGGCCTGGGACGGAGCATGGCTATCCTGGGCTTCCAGATCGGCCTGGCTACCCTGGTTGTCTTTATCCTGGGCCTGTACCTAGGGGATGGGGATTTGCCGACCGCCCGGACCCTGGCTTTTACCACTCTTGTCGTGGCCCAGCTCTTTGCCGTCTTTGAGTGCCGCTCTGAGCATCTCTCGCCCTTTGCCGTGGGTTATTTCTCCAACCCTTACCTGGTTACGGCCGTAACCATTTCTTTGGCTATGCAGCTTTTAGTCCTCTACCTGCCGCCTTTGCAGGCCGTATTTAAGACCGTTCCTTTGAATTTATTTCACTGGGGGATTATCCTGTTGGCGGCCGGCTGGCGTACCCTTCTGGGGGGACTCAATTACTACCTGGTGGTCCCGGTCCGGCGCCTGGGCTGGGAAAAATAAAAAAACGGAACCGGGGTGCGCGATAGAGGCACCCGGGTTTGCTCATTTTAGATACTGGTGCAAACCGGAGGCTTCATGAAGACAGGCGAAAAAAGGTGGTAAAAGTTAAAGGCTAATGTTAAAATAAAACAAGATGCTTTACAGAAGTAAAGGGTGAGCTGGTTTGCATTTTGTCAAGATGCATGGCCTGGGCAATGACTTTGTCTTGGTCAACGCCCTGGCAGAAGAGGTGCCGGAGGATTTGCCGTCCCTGGCCCGGTGGGTCTGCCACCGCCGTTTTGGTATTGGCGCCGACGGGTTAATCTTGGTTTTGCCCTCCAAGCAGGCCCAACTACGAATGCGGATCTTCAACCCCGATGGCAGCGAAGCGGAGATGTGCGGTAACGGTATTCGCTGCTTTGCCCGCTACGCCTATGAATCCGGTCTGGTAAAGGGAGCAGAGCTCCAGGTGGAGACCCTGGCCGGGATTATAAAACCCCGGCTGATCCTGACAGGAAGCCGGGTGACCGGGGTGCGGGTGGATATGGGTGAACCACGCCTGGAACGGGCAGAGATCCCCATGGCTGGCACGGGTTCACCGGTGCTGGATGAACCACTAGAGATTAACGGAGAAACCTGGCGGGGCACCTGTGTCTCCATGGGCAATCCCCACTGTGTTTTCTTCGTTGCGGATGTAGATCGGGCGCCCGTAACGACCGTTGGCTCCCTGGTGGAGGGGCACAACCTTTTTCCCCGGCGGACCAATGTGGAGTTCATCCAGGTCCGGAACCGGGATGAACTGCAGATGCGCGTCTGGGAGCGGGGGGCCGGGGAGACCATGGCCTGCGGTACCGGCGCCTGCGCTGCCACCGTGGCCGGGGCCCTTACCGGCCGGAGCAACCGGAAGGTAACAGTACATCTTGCCGCCGGGGACCTGGAGATCGAATGGTCGCCGGCGGATAACCACGTCTACATGACCGGTCCGGCCGTGGAAGTATTTCGCGGCGATTTTCCCCGGGGAGAAGAATAAAGGAGGATCACTACCCACCATGCAGGAAGCCCGAAGGATACGCGAGCTACCACCATACTTATTCGCCCGCATCGAGAAAAAAATCGCTGCGGCCCGGGAACGGGGGGTCGATATCATCAGCCTGGGTATCGGCGATCCTGATATGCCCACCCCGGCCCACGTTATAGACAAGCTCGTCGCCGAGGCCCACAACCCGGAGAACCACCGCTACCCCACCTCCGAAGGCCTGCTGGCCTTCCGCCAGGCAGTGGCCGGCTGGTACCAGCGGCTCTATGGGGTCAACCTCGATCCCCGGCGGGAGGTAGTCACCCTCATTGGTTCTAAAGAGGGCATCGCCCACATCTCCCTCTGCTACGTCGATCCCGGGGACATCAACCTGGTGCCGGACCCCGGCTATCCCGTCTACAATATCGGCACCCTCCTGGCCGGCGGGGAATCCTACTTTATGCCCCTGACGGCGGCCAACGGCTTTTTACCCGACCTAGGTGCCATACCTGGCGACGTAGCCCGCCGAGCGAAGCTGATGTTCATTAACTATCCCAACAACCCCACCGGCGCTGTGGCTGACCTTAAATTCTTCCAGGAGGTCGTTGAGTTTGCCCGGTCCTACGACCTGATAGTCTGTCACGACGCCGCCTATAGCGAGATCACCTATGACGGCTACCGCGCCCCCTCCTTCCTCCAGACCCCGGGCGCCAAGGAAGTAGGCATCGAGTTTAACTCGGTTTCCAAGCCCTACAACATGACTGGCTGGCGCCTGGGTTGGGCCTGCGGCCGGGCCGACGTCATCGAAGCCCTGACCCGCATCAAGTCGAATGTCGATTCCGGCGCTTTCCAGGCGGTCCAATATGCCGGCATCGCCGCCCTCACTGGCCCCCAGGATGGCCTGGCTGAAGTCCGGCGGGTTTATCAGGAGCGCCGGGATATCATCGTCGACGGCTTCAACTCCCTGGGTTGGCACCTGGATAAACCTAGAGCTACCTTTTATGTCTGGGCTCCTGTACCTAAGGGTTATACTTCAGCCAGCTTCGCCGAGATGGTCCTGGAAAAGGCGGGAGTAATCATTACCCCGGGTAATGGCTACGGTAGCTATGGCGAGGGCTATTTCCGGATCGCCCTGACTATCAGTAAAGAACGGATGCGGGAAGCTATCGAGCGCCTGAGCCGGGTCCTGGGTAAAGTAGAATTCTAAAGCCCTGCCCGGCAGGGCCGGACCGAATTTTTACCGGGTGGATTTCCTTCTCAAGTACCCGACTTAGCATAACGGGCAAAATAGAGGGGTCAGGCAGGATGTTAAACAGCATGACCGGTTACGGCCGGGGTGAGGCCAGCGGCGCCGGCAAGACAGTAACAGTAGAACTCAAGGCGGTCAACCAGCGTTTCCTCGATCTGGTGCTGCGCCTGCCCCGGGCCTATGGGGCCCTGGAGGAGAGGATCCGCCAGGAGCTGAAAAAAAGCCTGAGCCGGGGCCGCGTTGAAGTATTTGTGACCATAAAGGAAGATAATCCGGAAAAACGGCCCGTCAGCGTTGACACGGGCCTGGCAATGGCGTATTATAATGCTCTGAAGGAATTGGCGCAAAATCTGTCTATTTCGGCGGAAATTACCGCTGCGGGGCTATTATCCCTGCCGGAGGTTATTGCAGTGGCCGAACCGGAATGGGATGAGGCTACCCTGTGGCCGGTGGTCAATGAGGCCCTGGCAACAGCCCTGGCGGGTCTCCTGAAGATGCGGCAGGTTGAGGGGCAACGCCTGCAGGTCGACCTGGAAGCCCGGGCCGAGTTGGTACGCAGCCATTTGGAAGCCATTCGCGAGCGGGCGCCGGAAATACCGCGGGAGTATGCTGCCCGCCTGCGGGAACGGGTAGCCCAGTTGACAGCCGGCCTGGCCCTGGATCCCGGCCGGCTGGAGATGGAAGTGGCCCTGCTGGCCGACCGTGCCGACATCACCGAGGAGATAGTCCGCCTGGCCAGCCACCTGGAAGGAATGACAGCAGCAATAGCCGGGTCGGAGCCGGCGGGGAGACGCCTGGACTTTATCCTGCAGGAGATGTGGCGGGAGATCAGCACCATTGGTTCCAAGGCCGGGGATCTGGCTATCAGCCACCTGGTAGTAGCAGTTAAGGGCGAACTGGAGAAGATGCGCGAGCAGGTTCAAAATATCGAGTAGGTAAGGAGGGGGATTATGGATATCAAACTGATCAACATTGGCTTTGGCAACATTGTTTCCGCCCGGCGCATAGTAGCCATTGTCAGCCCGGAGTCGGCACCCATCAAGCGAATCATCCAGGAAGCCCGCGACCGGGGCATGTTAATTGATGCTACTTACGGCCGCCGGACCCGGGCGGTCATTATTGCCGACAGCGATCATATTATTCTCTCGGCGGTCCAACCGGAGACAGTGGCCCACCGTCTCTCTTCCCGGGAACCCCTGGCGGCCGGGGATGAACCGGTAGATTAAACCCATATGAGCAACTGACTATTTAACCCTGGGGGGAGTGGCCTTTGCAACAGCTATCACTCGATGAACTGGAAAAACAGGTAGGGAGCAAATACGCCCTGGCAGTCCTGGCGGCCAAGAGGGCGCGCATGTTGACGGAGGCGCAGTTCGCCGCCCAGTATCCTAAAGGCACCAAGCCGGTAACCATCGCCCTGATGGAGATCGCCGCCGGCAAGATTAAATATGAATGGGGCAAGAAGAAGGCGTGAGAATCCTCAGGGACAAGACTATCGTTTTAGGCGTCAGCGGCGGCATTGCTGCCTATAAAAGCGCGGAACTCTGCCGGCTGCTGATCCAGGAAGGGGCTGCCGTACGGGTCGTAATGACCCGGGCCGCCCAGGAGTTTATCAGTCCTCTGACCTTCAGTACCCTGACCGGTCACCCGGTCCTGACGGAGATTTTCGGGGCCGGCAGCGGCGGGCCCTTGACCCATATTGACTTGGCCCGGGCCGCCGACCTTTTTTTGGTCGCACCGGCCACGGCTAATATCCTGGGTAAGCTGGCCGCCGGCCTGGCAGACGATCTCTTAACCACTACCGCCCTGGCCGTCGACTGTCCCACCCTAATAGCCCCGGCCATGAACGTCAATATGTTTGCCAAAGCGGCTGTCCAGGAAAATTTAAACCTTTTACGACGGCGGGGCTGGGGTATCATTGAACCCGATGAGGGTTTCCTCGCCTGCGGCACCACGGGTAAAGGCCGCCTGGCGTCCCTGGAACGGATTGTTGCTGCCTGTCGCCGGGCCCTGGCGCCCCAGGATTTCCGGGAGCGGAGGGTACTGGTAACGGCCGGTGGCACCCGGGAACCCCTGGATCCGGTAAGGTACATAGGTAATTACAGTTCCGGTAAAATGGGTTACGCCCTGGCCCGGGCGGCCTGGGAACGGGGTGCCCGGGTAACCCTAATTAGCGCCAGCCAGCTGCCACCTCCCCCGGAAGTGGACTTAGTACCGGTAGTAAAGGCAGCCGAGATGCTCGCCGGGCTGCAGGAGCGTTTTGCTGCTGCTGATGTTGTCATCATGGCCGCTGCCGTCGCTGATTTCCGGCCGGTGCAGGTGGCCGGGCGGAAGATAAAAAAAGAAGACCAGGGGGAATTAAACGTACACCTGGAACCAACGGAAGACATTCTAGCTACCCTGGCACAGGTACGCCAAAATCAGCTTTTAGTCGGTTTCGCCGCCGAAACGGAAGACCTCCTGGCCAATGCCGGACATAAACTGGCGGCCAAGGGTCTGGATTTGATCGTAGCGAATAATATTACCCGGCCCGGGGCCGGGTTCGGTAGCGAAACTAATATTGCTACTTTAATTTATCCCGGGGGTCAGTACCAGGAATTACCCCAATTACCCAAGTTAGAAGTAGCTTACCGCATCCTGGATGCGATTACCACCCTCCCGCGCTTCCAGAGGGGAGAGTCGGGGCCGGAAAGGAAGGAATAAAGAATGACGCGTAAGTTGTTTACCTCAGAATCGGTTACCGAGGGCCATCCTGATAAAATTGCCGATCGGATAGCCGACTCCATTCTGGACGCCATCTACCAGCATGACCCCCAGGCCAGGGTGGCTTGTGAATGCCTGGTCAGCACCGGCCTGGTGCTGGTCGCCGGCCAGATAACCACCGATTGTTATGTGGATATCCCCCGGGTGACCCGGGAGGCTATCCGGGAGATTGGCTATACCCGGGCCAAGTTCGGTTTTGATTGCGATACCTGCGCTGTCCTCACCTCCATTGATGAGCAGTCGCCCGATATCGCCCTGGGCGTCAACGAAGCCTGGGAAAAGAAGCAGGGTTTAGCCCGGGACGAGGTAGAAACCCTGGGGGCCGGTGACCAGGGGATGATGTTCGGCTATGCCACCCGGGAAACGCCGGAGTTTATGCCCATGCCCATTTCCCTGGCCCATGCCTTGACCCGCCGCCTGGCGGCAGTGCGCCAAGAGCGGGTGTTGCCCTATTTGCGGCCGGACGGCAAATCCCAGGTGACGGTGGAATATGCCGGCGACCGGCCCGTCCGCGTTGATACGGTGGTTATCTCCACCCAGCACCGGCCGGATATTGATATGGCTACCCTGCGCGACGAGATCCTGGAGACGGTCATTAAACCGGTAGTTCCCGCCGGGATGCTGGACAGCCGGACGCAATACTATATCAACCCCACCGGCCGTTTTGTCATCGGTGGCCCCCAAGGCGACACCGGCCTGACCGGTCGCAAACTGATTGTTGACACTTACGGCGGGATGGCCCGTCACGGCGGTGGTGCCTTGTCGGGTAAGGACCCCACCAAGGTTGACCGGTCGGCTGCCTATGCCGCCCGCTATGTGGCCAAAAATATAGTAGCCGCCGGCTTGGCCGACCGCTGTGAGGTCCAGGTGGCCTATGCCATCGGCGTGGCCCGGCCGGTATCCATTAGCGTGGAGACTTATGGCACGGGCAAAATCAGTGATGATCGGATAGTGGAATTAATTCAGGCCCACTTTGACCTGCGGCCGGGAGCGATTATCCGCGACCTGGACCTGCGGCGGCCGATTTATAAAGCTGTCTCCGTCTACGGCCATTTCGGCCGGCCGGACCTGGATCTCCCCTGGGAGCGCCTGGACAAGGTCGAAGCCCTGCGAGCCGACGTGGGGCTGTAAAATTATGTTGTAAAATTAGACGGAATGATTCGGAAAGGAGCTGCAAACCCTGCAGCTCCTTCTATTTTTGGCTGTTTGAGAAGGATTACGCTGCCGGGTGGCGAAATATACCTTTAGAGTAAGTTCTAGCTACGTCCAGAGGTTTGCAGCAACTAATGAGATTAAGAGGCGTCCAAAATTCCGGTAATACCCATAAAATACTTTAAGGCTGGCTGCAAGAAAGATCGCGGTTAATGCGAAAAGGGAAAAAGTTTTATTTAATAAGTTCCCCGGAGATGAATGGTAATGGTGGAATACCTGAGCGAACAGGTAATACCGCTAATCAATCAGGCTGCCCGGCTGTACCACCGGTTAATCATTATTGCAGGACCGGCCGGAGCAGGAAAGACAACCACGCTACAGGATATCCAGCAACGTACAGGTGCGCTCCTGATCAATGTTAATCTTGAGCTTTCCCGCCAGCTGCTTGAACTGAACGGGCGGCAGCGGACGTTGCAGCTGCCCCGCTTGCTTTCAGAGATCATAAATGCTGCCGGCGGGGAAGTAGTTTTGCTCGACAACATTGAGTTGCTTTTTGATCCGGCCCTCCAACAGGATCCACTGCGGCTCCTTCAGGGACTCTCACGTAACAAGACGCTGGTCGTGGCCTGGAACGGTGCTGTCCATAACGGCTATTTAACCTATGCCCAATCGGGCCACCCTGAGTACCGGCGGTATCCAAGCCGTGATTTACTGATCGTCAGTCCGGAGAAAGTAGAACTAAGGTAATCTGCAGGCAAAACCTCGGGAGGGGATACATAATGCAATACAGGGACCTCATCCAGTTTGAACCCATCGAGTCTGTAGTCCAACTGCGGGATGCCGACGAAACTGCTGCTGCCCGGCAGCTTATTCAGACCTATGTTATCTCTGTGGAAATGGCCGATAAACTGATCAATTTGGTCATCCCCCAGCTGCAGTTTGACCAGCCGGTTGATAATAAAGGGCTACTGGTTGTCGGTAACTACGGTACCGGTAAATCGCATCTAATGTCGGTGATCTCCGCCGTTGCGGAAAACGGGGAGCTGGCTACCGATCTTAACGATAGCAAGGTGGCCGCGGCCGCCAGGAAAATCGGCGGGCGTTTCAAAGTGGTGCGTACGGAAATCGGATCGACTACCATGTCCCTGCGGGATATTCTCCTGGGCGAGCTCGAAGAGCGCCTGGCAGCCCTGGGGGTGAATTACACCTTCCCTGCGGCAGATCAGGTAGTGAATAATAAGCGGGCCTTCGAGGAAATGATGGCGGCCTTCCACCAGGTTTACCCTGATCACGGCCTGCTCCTGGTGGTTGATGAATTGCTTGACTACCTGCGCACCCGTAAGGACCAGGAGCTAATCCTTGACTTAAATTTCCTCCGCGAGGTCGGTGAAGTCTGCAAGGATTTGCGCTTTCGCTTTATCGCCGGCGTGCAGGAAGCCATTTTTGACAGCCCCCGCTTTGCCTTTGTGGCCGACAGTATCCGCCGGGTGCAGGACCGCTTCGAGCAGATCCTTATTGCTCGCAGGGACGTCAAGTTCGTGGTATCCGAGCGCCTGCTTAAAAAAACCGGTGAACAACAGGCTAAAATTCGCGCCTACCTGACTCCCTTTACCAGGTTTTATGAGCGTATGAATGAGCGCCTGGACGAGTTTGTTCGTCTTTTTCCGGTGCATCCCGATTATATTGACACCTTTGAACGGGTTACGGCCATCGAGAAACGTCAAGTCCTCAAGACCATATCCTTGACTATGAAACGGCTACTTAATCAGGAGGTGCCGGAGGATTATCCGGGAATAATCGCTTACGACGACTACTGGACGAACCTCTGCGAAAATGCGTCCTTCCGTACCGTGCCGGACATTAAGGAAGTAATCGACCGCAGCCAGGTATTGGAGGCCAGAATCCAGCAGGCTTTCACCCGGCCAGTTTATAAACCCATGGCCTTGCGCCTGATCCATGCTTTATCCGTTCACCGGCTGACTACGGGGGATATCTACGCCCCCCTGGGGGCCACGGCGGCGGAACTGCGGGACAGCCTTTGCCTTTATCAGCCCGGTATCGAAGATATGGGCGGTGAGCCGGCTGACGATCTGCTTACCCTGGTGGAGACTGTCCTGCGGGAAATCCATAAGACGGTAAGTGGGCAGTTCATCTCCATAAATCCAGACAACCGCCAGTATTACCTTGACCTGAAGAAGGCTGACGATTTCGATGCGCTTATCGAAAAGCGCGCCGATAGCCTGGAGCCTTCCCAGCTGGACCGCTATTATTATGAAGCCCTAAAGCGGGTCATGGAGTGTACGGACCAAACCTACAAAACCGGCTATAAAATCTGGCAACACGAGGTGGTATGGCTGGAGCGGAAAGCCGCGCGCCAGGGATACCTCTTTTTCGGCGCACCTAACGAGCGGTCCACCGCCGTACCGCCACGCGATTTCTACCTCTATTTCCTCCAGCCTTATGAGGCGCCGCGCTTCAAAGATGAAAAGAAGCCCGATGAGGTATTCCTGCGCCTTATAAATAAAGATGAAACCTTTCATACCACCCTGCGGAACTACGCGGCAGCCCTGGATCTGGCTGCTACCGCTTCGGGCTATTACAAATCGACTTATGAATCTAAAGCCGCGACCTACCTGCAGCAACTGGTGCAGTGGCTGAAGGAAAACATGTATGAGGCCTTTGCAGTTACCTATCAAGGGCGTACCAAGTCCCTCGAGGATATGGCCAGGGACAAATCAATCCGCGAGTTATCCGGCATTGCCCCTAGCGAACGGATCAACTTTCGCGATCTCATTAACACTATCGCTGGTATCTGTCTGGAGACGTACTTCCGGGAGCAGGCGCCTGCTTATCCCCGCTTCGCAGTGCTCATTACCGGCGCCAACCGGGCCCAGGCCGCCCAGGATGCCCTGCGGGCCATCGCCGGGCAAAAGCCGACCAAGCAGGCTACCGCGGTACTGGATGCCCTGGAGCTTTTCGACGGCGACCGGCTCGATCCCTATCGGTCATCATACGCCCGGCATATCCTGGATATCTGCAAAAAGAAGGGTTCCGGCCAGGTGATCAATCGATCCGAGTTGATCCAGGATATCCGCGGGGTGGAGTACCTGGCCCCGCAGACCTTACGGCTGGAACCTGAATGGGCCGTGGTGGTGCTGGCGGCCCTGGTTTACGCCGGTGAGCTGGTATTGGCTATTCCCGGCAGGAAGTTCGACGCCACCGGCCTTCCCCAGTTGGCTGGTACCGACATGGAAGAACTGACCCAGTTTAAGCATATCGAGCGGCCCAAGGACTGGAACCTGCCGGCGCTTAAAGCCTTATTTGAACTCCTGGGGCTTACACCGGGCATGGCCCTGCTGGTGACCCAGGGGAAAGAAGAACCCGTGCAGGAACTGCAAAATGCGGTAACCAGCACGGTAAAAAGGCTAGTGCTGGCGCAGCAGAACCTGCAAAAAGGCCTGTACTTTTGGGGCCGGAGTTTACTGGGCGGGGAAGAAGCTCGGGAACTGCGCGACCGCCTCGAGACGACCAAGAATTTTCTCGAATCCCTCCAGCCCTATACCTCCCCCGGCAAGCTCAAGAACTTCCGTTATGAAGTCGAGGAGGTAAGCGGTTATCACGACGGGCTGCTGGCCCTGGAAGAAATCGAGTCTTTGCAAGAACTGATAACCGAGCTCGGGGGTATAGCGGGTTATCTGAACACGGCCGAGGCAGTCCTGCCCAGCGTGCATGAGTGGATCGCCAAGATGCAGACGGTGCGCGAGGAGGTTTTCAGCCGGCTCAACGGTCGTGCCAGGCTCGGGGCAGCAGCCTTTGGCCAGGAGATTCAGCGTCAACTTGCCGATTTGAAGAGGTCCTATCTACAAACATATCTGAGTCTGCATGCCAGGGCGCGGCTGGGCGTTAATGATGACCAGCGTAAGGATAGGCTGATGGCGGATGGACGTTTGCGGGTCTTGCAAAAAATCGCTACCATCGACCTTATGCCCCGGCAGCACCTGAGCGATTACCAGCACCGCCTGGCGTCCTTAAAGAGCTGTTTTACCCTTACTGAACGCGATTTGCAGGTATCACCCATTTGCCCGCACTGCAACTTTAAGCCAGCCGCAGAACCACCGGCGGCCCCGGCCGGTGCCGTCCTGGATGCTTTGGACGATGAGCTTGACCAGATGGTAGAGCAATGGACCAGGACACTGCTGACCAATCTGGAGGATCCGGCGACCCAGGCCACCCTGGAGCTTTTAAAACCCGGGCCGCGGCAGCTGGTGGACGGCTTCATCAAAAAGCGCTCCCTACCAGACGACCTGGATCAGGAGTTTATTCAGGCCCTGCAAGAGGTCCTCTCCGGGTTGCTTAAGGTGGTGGTAAAAACCGCCGACCTACGGGCGGCGCTCCTCGTCGGCGGCTCCCCGGTCACCCCGGCAGAGATCAAGAAGCGGTTTGAAGAGTATCTGGATGGATTGACTAAAGGTAAAGAACCAGGTAAAGTACGCATCGTACTCGAATAGGAGCGTTTAACGTGACTGAGGAGTATGCTGAACAAGACCTTTTTGCAAGGCAGCCAGCCGCTAACCCCCGGGGACCGGTGGATTGCCTGGGCATGACTTTTGCGAGCGACGCGGAGCGCCGGGAGTATTTCCTGGAGAAGTTACGCGCAAAGCTGAAGGACCCGGAGTTTCGTAAGATTGAGGGTTTCCCCATCGCTTCCGATGAGGATATCCTGGCTCTATCCGACCCGCCGTACTATACCGCCTGTCCGAACCCGTTTATCGAGGATTTCATCAGGCATTACGGCAAGCCGTACGACCCGGCGACGGATAATTACAGGCGTGAGCCCTTTGCGGCGGATGTGAGCGAAGGGAAGAACGACCCGATCTACAACGCCCATTCCTATCATACCAAGGTGCCACATAAAGCAATCATGCGCTATATCCTGCACTATACGGAGCCGGGGGATGTGGTTTTTGATGGTTTTTGTGGGACGGGGATGACGGGCGTGGCGGCGCAGCTGTGCGGCGATAAGTCCGTGGTGGAATCTTTGGGCTACAGGATTGATGCGGACGGTGTAATTTACCAACCGGAAACGCAGGAGGAAACCGGCGGCAAGGCCACGACTGTATGGAAGCCCTTTTCGAAGCTGGGCGCCCGCCGGGCCGTCTTGAATGACCTTTCCCCTGCCGCCACTTTTATTGCCTATAACTACAACACAACAGTAGATGTTGATGCCTTTCAGCGCGAAGCCGAACGTATCCTCAGGGAAGTCGAAGTTGAATGCGGCTGGATGTATGTTACGCCGGCGTACGGGGCGCCCGGCTCGACCCTGCCAGTTCAAGCCGAAGGAAAAATCAAGGAATTGGCCGGACAAATCCGCCAGGCCGGGACGGCCAATGAAGTGCGCGAGCTCATGCAACAACTCGAAAACGGCAGCCGGAAACCGGCAACTGCTGCCATTGCCACCGGCAGGATCAATTATACCGTCTGGTCGGATGTTTTCGTCTGCCCGGAGTGCACGGGAGAGGTTGTCTTCTGGGAAGCAGCTGTAGATCAAAAGGCCGGCAGAGTACGGGACGAATTCCCCTGCCCCCATTGCGGCGCCTCTCTCACCAAGCGTCATATGGACCGCGCCTGGGTGACGCGGTTTGATAAAGCCATCAACCAGACCGTGCGCCAGGCCAAACAGGTGCCGGTACTCATTAATTATACCTATGGCCGGAAGCGCTTTGAGAAAAAGCCCGACGCCTTCGACCTGGCCCTCATTGAGAAGATTGAAGAGAGCGACATTCCCTACTGGTTCCCCACTGACCGGATGCCGGAGGGGTACAATACCGAACAGCCGAAGGTTTCCCACGGCATAACTCACGTGCACCATTTTTATACGAAGCGGAACTTATGGGTGCTGGGGGCAATTTTTCAACGGGTCGCCACAAAACAAAGTAGGTTGGTTTTTCAATCTATATCGGTAACACTATGTTCACGACTGGTAAGATACAATATGGGTAATCGTGGTAATGGTCCACTCTCAGGAACATTGTATATATCATCAATGAACGCTGAAACGAACCCTCTTTGGGTTTTTGAAGGCAAGAGGACAGACTTTGCTAAAGCTTTTATCGTAGAAGATCTTAGCATGATTTCTACCCGATCAACATCAATCTTTACGTTTGATTATCACAGTTTTGATTACATCTTCACCGACCCGCCCTTTGGCAGCAACCTGATGTATTCCGAGCTGAACTTCCTTTGGGAGGCCTGGCTCAGGGTCTTTACCAACAACAAGCCGGAAGTTATTGAGAACAAGGTACAGGGCAAGGGCTTGCCTGAGTACCAGCAGCTGATGACCCGTTGTTTCCAGGAGTATTACCGGGTGCTTAAACCCGGCCGCTGGATGACTGTGGAATTTCATAACTCTAAAAATGCCGTTTGGAATGCTATCCAGCAAGCCCTACAGACAGCTGGCTTCGTGATTGCTGATATTCGGACACTTGATAAGCAGCAAGGGTCCTTCAAACAGGTCACTTCGGCCTCAGCGGTTAAGCAGGACCTGGTTATCTCCGCCTACAAACCCAACGGCGGTCTGGAGGAACGTTTTAAACTGGAGGCGGGCACCGAATCAGGCGTCTGGGACTTCATCCGCACCCACCTGAAGCAGCTCCCGGTTTTCGTTACCAAGGACGGCCAGGCCGAGGTTATTGCCGAGCGCCAGAACTACTTGCTTTACGACCGCATGGTAGCTTTCCACGTCCAGCGCGGGGTGACTGTGCCCCTGTCGGCCGCTGAGTTTTATGCTGGGCTGGAGCAGCGCTTCCCGGTGCGGGATGGCATGTATTTTCTCCCCGACCAGGTCGCTGAATATGATAAAAAACGCCTGAGCGTGAAAGAGGTACTGCAGCTCGCATTTCATGTCACCGATGAAGCTTCCGCTATCCAGTGGCTGAAGCAACAACTAACGAAAAAGCCACAGACCTTTCAGGAGCTTCAGCCCCAGTTTATGCGGGAAACCCAAGGCGGCTGGCTGAAGCACGAAAAGGTGCTGGAGCTTTCCGAACTGCTGGAGCAAAACTTCCTGCGTTACGACGGCCAGGGGCCGATACCAGCGCAGCTAGTCTCCTGGCTCAAGCAGAGCGAAGAAATGCGTAAGGTAATCCAGGGGGAACAGGTAACCGGTAAAATACGTGAAGAAAACGGCGCTTTATATTTTTCTGCGCCCAACTCCCAGGCTGTAACACTTATTACGCGCGCGAAGGACCGCTGGTACGTACCCGACCCCAACAGAGCCAGCGATCTGGAGAAGCTGCGCGAACGGGCCCTCCTCAGGGAGTTCGGGGAATACCGTTCCTCCAGCCAAAAACGGTTAAAGGTATTCCGCCTGGAGGCCGTCCGTGCCGGATTTAAAAAAGCCTGGCAAGAGCATGATTATGCCACCATCATCGCCGTAGCCCGCAAAATTCCCGAAAATATCTTGCAAGAAGACCCCAAACTTTTAATGTGGTATGACCAGGCAATAACTCGTTCGGGGATGGTAATCTAACGTTGGCTTAACCAATAACCGAAATGCATCCATTGGCAGCGCATGATATCAACGAAACGAAGCCGGGAGAACAGCTTCCCGCCGAAGTTAGCCATCGTCTCGACCGCATGGTGGCTCAGGCCCTGGCGGAGGGTGTGATCTCGGAAACGCGGGCTGCAGAACTCCTTGGTATACCTTACGGCAAACTGGGAGAGGAGATCGCGATAAAGCACTATGGACTGCCCCTCTATCTGCGTCACTGAAGAGGTCCCATGACTGGCAGTCGTCGAGTTTTGGTTGCAAAGGACGCGACGCTGGAATGAGTCTTAATATTTCGTTTCCTGCAGATTCCTGGCGCAATCAGATTCTGCAAGAGTTTACCCCAGGGATGGCCCGGCTCACCCTTGTCGCCGACCCGGACGCCTTGCTGCTGGAGGAACAACTTCTGGAGGGTATTCGGGAACGGGGCTTTGAGCTAATAACCTTTGAAGATCATGTCGCTTTCCGTTATGCCTATGAAGCAGAGTTCCGGTCCCGCTGGGATCGGGGTGAACAGACGGACCTGGTGGTTATAATGCGAGCCCAAGCCAATGATCTGGTCTCTTTGCCGTTTGATCTGCTGCAAGCGGGCCGCAGGCTTTCTTTTAGTCTGGGCGACATCTTCCCTGATCTCAGTTATCCGGTCGTAGCAGCCCTGGATCGGGGCGACCTCGACGCCCTTTATACTGCCTTGAAAAGGCATGCACCGGGACAACTTGGGGACAATGCCACCAAGGAGTTCATCCTTCGACACGTCTTTGAAATGGCAGCCGAGCTTATCGCACAGCCCGCCGACCTGCTGCGCATGCTGCTCCGTCGTCATTATCGTAGGCAGCATATACCGGATGTTCTCGAACAACGCTTTATCCAGATTTTACGCCAAAACAATACCTTTGACGAATGGCCGCTGGAAATTATTGTCCCGGATCGGGAGGCTTTCTTTACCTTCCTCCAGGAGCGCTGGCCCATCTTCCTCGACCGGGTAGCGGCTGAAGGGAATCCCGAAGTACGAGAGGATAAAAAGGCATACTACCTGGAAATTGACGGTCCTGCCGACCTACCCTTTGACCATCATGATATTCGGGTTTACATGGACAATCTGTTTCTGGAGGGACTATTGCATCCCGTACCACATACCTATGTAGATCAATCACCACAGTCCTGGGTGAGCACAGGTATCCAAAACTATGGTGCTGAAGACAAGCGCCAACGCCTAATCAGGCTCATGGACTACCTTCATTCCTCCGTTCCGACCGAAAAGGCCCGGTATGGGGAGTGGTTCCATTTTGCCCGGGGTTGGGCTAAACTTACTCTGCTGGCCTATGAACAGGAAAATACCATCGATAGGAAGGTGGTTACACGTTTTAATGGTCTACAAGACCGGGTAGATTTAGCATTTACCTCATGGCTTACCAGGCGCTACGCTGGGCTAATCAACCTCCCACCGGTCCCACCGGTCATGCTCCACCATTTACCGCGGTTTCTGGCGCGCTGGATGGGGGAGGACCCGGAAACGAAAACGGCATTGCTGCTGGTGGATGGGCTCTCCCTCGATCAGTGGTTGGTTGTACGCGAGACGATGGTATCACAGCGACCCCATTACCGGTTGCGGGAAAACAATATATTTGCCTGGATTCCAACCCTCACCTCAGTTTCGCGTCAGGCTGCTTTTGCTGGCAAGCCGCCTATCTTTTTCCCCAATAGCATTCAGACAACCGTTAAAGAACAGGACCTGTGGTCGCAGTTCTGGGTGGATCAAGGGTTTTCTTTTAATGAGATCGTTTACGCCCGCGGGTTGGGTGACGGCAGCCTGGAGCCCATCGGGGAACTGCTCTCTCATCCCAAGGTGAGGGTTGCCGGGCTGGTAATCGATAAGGTGGATAAAATTATGCACGGTATGGAATTGGGGACTGCCGGTATGTATAATCAAATACGCCAGTGGGTACAGCAATCCTATTTGACCGAGCTCCTGGATCTCCTGTTGTTTCGGGGTTTTAACGTATTTTTAACTTCGGACCACGGTAATATTGCAGCAGAGGGTTGTGGAAGTCCAGCCGAAGGGGCGGTGGCGGAGCTACGTGGTGAGCGGGTCCGGATTTATTCCAGTAGGCCGTTACGAGATAGGATAATGGAGCGTTTTCCGGATGCTTTAGAATGGCCGGCGGTAGGTCTGCCGGATACCTTTCTTCCTCTTATCGCCCCGGCGCGGCAGGCCTTTGTCTATACGGGAGAACGTATTGTCAGTCACGGCGGTATCGCCCTGGAGGAAGTTATCGTCCCCCTTATCCAGATTGAAAGGACAGACAGATGAATAGTCGCGCCAATCAAATCGGTTTCAGCCAGCGCGTGCGCCTGGAGTGGCTGGAGATGACTGCCAACCTCGTACTGGCCGGTAACGATAAGTTAACCATCAATGCAACCCTGCAGGAACACTTGCAGGATAAGGTATCCATCGATGGTGAGGCTGTGCGCGGTAACCGTGAGAAGATTATTACCATCTTAATGAAGGTTTGGTTCAATACGCCGCCAGAGCTTGAATCCTTGCGGGCTGACGGCCTGGATTTACTCCGGCAGCTACCGCGCCCGGACCACCTGGCGGTTCATTGGGGCATGGTTATGGCTGTTTACCCCTTCTGGGCAGCGGTGGCGGGCCATGCCGGGCGTTTTCTGAAACTGCAGGGTTCAGTAAGGGCCACCCACGTGCAACGTCGTCTACGGGAGCAGTACGGGGAACGGGAGACGGTCTCTCGGGCAGCCCGGCGCATACTGCGGTCTTTTATTGATTGGGGTGTGCTTTGTGAGACCAAAACCCAAGGAGTTTACACCCAGGGGCCAACCATGTCCATTGCCGATCCCCGCCTGGCCGCGTGGTTGATTGAAGCCTTTCTCCACACCCGTGCCAATGGATGTGCACCACTGCAGGATTTGGTCGCAAGTCCGGGCCTGTTTCCCTTTCACCTTGAGCATTTAGCCACAGCGAGTCTGCTGGCAGCCTCTCCCCGCCTGGACCTTTTACGCCACGGCCTGGATGACGAGCTAGTGATGCTACGTCTGGATATCCGCCACAGCTGAAGTTAGAGTTGTTCTGGGTTACCTTGTTGATTATAATAAATCCTACGGGGCCGGGTTACCCGGCCCTTTTTAGTCAAGCTATTTGGGGGTAGAAACAGGAGGACGATGGGGTGCCATTACTTTATGCCTTGCAGTGGGTTGCTTTTCACCTGGGGATGTTAATTACCATACCGGTAGTTGTGGGAAACGCCCTCCATTTAGATCCCGTCGGTGTTGCTACCCTTACCCAGCGAGTCTTTTTCTTTACGGGGCTGGCCAGCCTGCTGCAGGTATTTATTGGCCACCGCCTGCTGCTGATTGAAGGGCCGGCAGCGCCCTGGTGGGCGGCTTACGTTATCCTAGCCAGTATAACGGCGCAAATGGGCGTTAGCTTCGCCCTGTTGCGGACAGACCTGGAAGGTGCCATGCTTGTAGCCGGGGCTATGCTGATGGCTGCCGCCCTACTGGGATTGCTACGCCGTCTGTTACCTCTGTTTACACCGGCCATTAATGGCACGGTCCTATTGCTCTTATCTTTGCAGATCGGTGGCATTGGCGTTAAAGGGATCCTCAATAGCGGGTCCGGTAGGGCTCTTGACGGGCGCCTGGTAGTTATCGCCCTGGTAGTACTTCTGTTAATCGTTTTCCTTTCCCTGAGAGCCAGGGGAGTTTGGCGAACTGGAGCGGTAATTTTCGGGGTGGCCGGCGGTTGGTTGCTTTATCACCTGTGGGGGTTCCAGGCTAACGGCAATACCATGCGTCCTGGTACTTCATTATTATCACTACCTGGTGTTTTCCCCTGGGGCCTGCCGACCTTTAATCCGGGTATAATCTTTTCCCTGGTACTGCTGGGGATCGTATTAATTCCTAATGCTGTCATCAGTATTACGGCGATGGAGAGTTTAATAAATACCCAACTACCGCGGTTCTACTACGATCGTGGGCTTTTTGTCTCCGGCCTGAGCGATTTTCTGGCGGGACTTTTTGCCTCAGTGGGTTCCATACCCTTTACCAGCTCTGTGGGCCTGGTGGCCATTTCCGGGGTAAAGGAACGCTTGCCTTTTATATTGGCAACCCTGATCTTTATGCTGGCAGGGCTTTTGCCAGCCGTGGGCGCTCTGGTAGCCAGGATCCCCCCGCCGGTGGCCAACGCCGTACTGCTGGCGTCGGCCAGCCCCCTGGCAATTTATGCCTTGAAGGATTACGCTCGCTGTCCCCTGAACAACCGGGATGCCTTCGTAATCGGCCTGAGTTTACTGATCGGTACCGGGATTATGTTGCTACCGGGAGAAACATGGCAGCAACTCCCAGGTTGGGCTGCTAACATTCTGGGCAACGGTGTTATCGCTGGTTCATTAAGCTGTATCCTGATGGAACATTTAGTTTTACCCCGACCCCTCAGGAGATGAGAGCTCTATCGGTTGAAGGATCTCCGGTTGAAAATGGCAAGAGGGGGTAACTATAGGCGATCATTATTAATCGACCTCACCTGACCTTATCAATGACACAGACGGGATTAGACCCAAGCTCTGATAAAGTAAATATTAAATATAATGGTATCTATTTACTCCCAAATTATTCCCCAAACGGTCGTCCCGCAGAATCTTATTAAAAAGCTAAGCCCCGCAAGCGTTGCGGGGCTTAGCTTTCCCTGGAGCTGATGGAGGGATTCGAACCCTCGACCTGCGCATTACGAGTGCGCTGCTCTACCCCTGAGCCACATCAGCATTGGTCACAGTAGCTATTATATCACCCAGGGACACAAGGATCAACCGTTTACACGGCCTGATGCATCTAAAACCTGCTTAAGTCCAAGTTATCCCTGATTTCCCGTTGAATTATCGCAACAAAAAGCTTGGCTAATCTCCTATATGGCGGGAGCTTGCGTCAGGCTTGAAACTATGCCGTTGCGCGGGCACGTTGAAAATGGTTATAACTGGATCAAACTGTCTTTTCAGCGTGTCCAGAGCCCATTTTCCGGACCTGCAACCAGCCCCAGATGAAAACGGCTGCCGCCAGGGCCCAGGGGATCAGGGCAGCCGCCAGTTCACCGGTATAGTGGGGTAGTCCCAGGCCATGGTCCGCAAAGATCATAGCCAGGGAAGTATGGGCCAGGACGGCACCACCGATATAAATAATTATAGGATAACGGTTCATCATAGTCGCCAGCCAGCTGGCCCCCAGGACCAGGATGGGGATGCTGACGGCCAGGCCGAAGATCATTAAACCAACGTGCCCGTGGGCGGCACCGGCCACACCCATAATGTTATCAAAGGCCATAGAGAGGTCAGCGACGATAATGGTGCCGACGGCCGACCAGAACTTATTACTGGATTTTATTTTTTCTTCACCCGCATCACCATTGAGGAGTTTCCAGGTAATCCAGATGAGGATGACGCCACCGATGGCGTTTAAATAAGGGACGCGGAGCAGCAGGGTGGCCAGGGCCGTGAGGGTGACGCGGAGGACGATAGCCCCGCCGGCACCGATGAAGGCCGCTATTTTTCTTTGTTGCAGGGGTAGGTTTTTAATGGCCAACCCGATAACGGCGGCGTTATCCCCCGACAGGGCCAAGTCGATAATGGTAATTGATAGAATAGCCCATAAAAAACTCAACCCGGTAGACCCCCTTCTAATTTGCGAAACTATTCTCTTTGGGAACGATACTCATATGGGCGTTGAACGTTGCCAGGGCCGCGAATGTACCGGGGCTTGTCCATCTTTACTATTTCATCCTTCTGCATGGGCCGCGCCAGAGGTAGGGGTGTCAATATTGACGGTACTCATGCGGCACCACTGTTGCCTTCACCTAACCTGGCTAGGGCAGCACCGTCACTTCCACTAAACAAAAAGACCCTTGCACTCCATAACAAAAGAGTGCAAAGGTCTCGCCAACTTCATCAGAAGCCTGCAAAGCCGGGGTTGCCCCGTCTTGACGACTTTGCAGCCAGAGGTAGCTACTCCCCCTTACAGGGGACAAGTTTAGCATAATTGCTGAAAAAGTCAAGCCTTTTGGCAACCTTCTTCGAAGTTATCCTATTTCGGGAGGAAGGTTGACTATTCCAGGCATATCCGGTAAGAATTAGATAAAGTTACCCTGATTACGGGGGGCCGGCTTCGCCGGTGCAGGCCATCACTGGAAGCCGTTATTTTTCCCAAGACGGGACTGGCAGGAAACTTCCCTTGTGAATTTTGCCTGGGCTTTCAAGAATAATACAAGTTCACTACTGAAGCCATATCTGGTATAATATGAATGGATAAGTCAACCAGGAGGGGGTTGAGTTGGGGATTTGCTGGTAGAGGTGGCAGTCAACTCGGCCCCTGGCGCTATAGATAAGACGTTAACCTATCGGGTGCCGCCGGAGATGACCCGGGCCGTGCGGGTTGGGTCCCTGGTCCTGGTAACCCTGGGGAAAAGGCCGGTTACCGGGGTGGTGGTGGCGCTGCCGGGAGAGTCGAAGCAGGCCGGGCTGAAGGAGATCAGGGCCGTCCTGGAGGCCGATTTCCTGCCGCCCGGGCTGGTTGACCTGGGCCGTTACCTGGCCGAGCGTTACTTCTGTCCCCTGGCGGTGGCCCTCAAGGTGATGCTGCCGCCGGTAACAGGCCGGCGCCTGGAACGGCGCTGGCGTTGGTTGCCCCCGTCAGGAGAGGAAACGGCGGCAGCCCTCAACCTGGCTGGTTGCCTGCCACCGCCGGCGAGGGAGGTCGCCGCCTACCTGTCAGAAGCAGCTGCAGCCGGGGTGAGCCGGCTGCACAAGTTCGGCCGGGGACAGGGGCTAGAGGAAGCCCTGGCGGTTTTAAAAAGCCATGGTCTCATCAAAGAGGAGTGGTGCTGGCGCGGTGTGCCCGGCGACAGTCACTCCTTTTGGGTGGTAGCCTGTACCGGGGCAGCATCCCTGCCTGCTATCAGCAGGAGAGCGCCCCGCCAGGCGGCGATGCTTAAAACCCTGTTAACAGCAGGACCGCAGCCGGCGGCTTTCCTAGCGGCTGGCGGTAGCTATGCTTCCCTGCGCCGGTTAAAGCAGCTGGGGTTAGTTGAATTTACTACGGAACCGCCGTTCGGGACCGGGGAGACGGACTTTCAGTACCCCGGTGGGGAGACCAACGCGGCCGGGAACCGGGAAGGGGACGGCCGGGGGAGTGCATCCCTGCAGCTTAATAGGGACCAGGAGCAGGCTTTACAAGCGATTAAGGCCGCCCTGGGTCGAGGGGGGACCTTTCTACTTCACGGGGTAACCGGCAGCGGTAAAACCGAGGTTTACCTGCAGGCAACAGAGGCAGCCCTGAGTCGGGGCTACCGGGCCCTCTTCCTGGTACCTGAACACGCCCTGATACCCCAGGTGGTGACCAGGCTGCGGCAGAAACTGGGGGACAAGGTGGCTGTCATCCACGGGAACCTGGCCCCGGGAGAAAGGGCCGCTACTTGGGAGCGAGTGCGCCGGGGGGGAATCCAGGTAGTTGCGGGCAGCCGGGCGGCCCTTTTTGCCCCCCTGCCCGAACTGGGGTTAATAATTATCGACGAAGAACATGCCGGCAGCTATAAACAGGAGGCAGCCCCGCGCTACGACGCCCGGGAGGTGGCCATTAAACGGGGCCACCTGGAGGGGGCGGTGGTCATCCTGGGGAGCGCCACTCCCAGCACCGAGACCTTTTACCTGACCCGGCAGGGGAAGATTAACCTGTTGCCCTTACCCCGCCGGGTGGCCGGTTTAAACCTCCCGACCGTGGAGATTATCGACCTGCGGGAAGAATACCGAGCCGGTCACCAGGGCTATTTGAGCCGCCGCCTGCGGCAGGAGATAGATGCGGTCTTGGCGGCAGGGAAGCAGGCTATCCTTTTCTTAAACCGCCGTGGTTATGCCCCCCATATCCTCTGCCGCGACTGCGGCTATGTACCTGTATGTCGCCACTGCGATGTGGCACTGACCTATCACCATGAGGGAACCCTGCGCTGTCATTATTGTGGTTATGCGGAACCGGCAGGGAGTGCCTGCCCGGTATGCGGCGGGCCCCTGGTCCGCCTGGGAGCGGGTACCCAGAGGGTGGAAACCGAGGCCCGGGCCCTATGGCCGGAGGCAAGAATTATCCGGGCCGATGGAGATACTACTGCCAGGAAGGGTCGCTGGGAGGAAATCTACCGGACCTTTGCCGGGGGAAGTGCCGATATCCTCATTGGTACCCAGACCATTACCCGGGGCCTAGATTTCCCCGGGGTTACCCTGGTGGGGGTCGTTAATGCCGATCTGTCCCTGTACCAGCCGGATTTCCGGGCCCGGGAGCGGACTTTCCAGCTTTTAACCCAGGTAGCCGGGCGGGCCGGTCGTAAAACGCCCGGTAAGGTAATCATTCAGACCTATAACCCTGGCGACCCGGCTATTACCCTGGCGGCGGCCCAGGACTACCGGCGCTTCTACGAGCAGGAGATCGCCAACCGCCGGGCCGGGGGTTATCCCCCCTTTATCAAGCTGGTACGGATCGGCTTCAGCGGCCGGGACGAGGCCGGGGTTATTGCCGCCGCCCATGAGCTGGCGGGTTTAATCCAGCGTGACGCCGGAGGCATGACCATCCTGGGGCCTGCTCCGGGTTTTCCCGTCCGGGTGCAGGATAATTATCGCTGGCAGCTAATGTTGAAGGTTCCATACTGGTCCCGGAATAAGGAACGGCTGACCCGGTGCCTGGCCGCCTATCGTCCCCGGCAGGGCCTGCGTTTGGTGGTGGATGTCGGGCCGATTAATTCCTGGTAGCACTTTAGGAGGCAGATTTCGTGGCCATTCATAAGATCTTAACCCTGGGGGACCCTATCCTGCGGGAAAAGTCCCAGCCGGTAAAAAAGATAACTCCCCATGTATGGAAACTTTTGGACAACCTGGCGGATACCATGTATGATGCACCCGGGGTCGGGCTGGCAGCACCCCAGATCGGAGTTTTAAAACGGGTAATCGTCGTGGACGTCGGCGAGGGACTGACCGAACTCATTAACCCGGAGATTATAGCCGCCACCGGGCAGGAGGTGGGTCCGGAGGGTTGCTTGAGTATCCCTGGTATCCAGGGGGACGTGTCCCGGGCGTCCCAAGTTACCGTCAGGGGGCTGGACCGCCACGGTAAGCTGCGGGAGATTGCGGCCGAGGGCCTGTACGCCAGGGCCCTGCAGCATGAAATTGACCACCTGGATGGGATTCTCTTTATCGACAAGGTTGTGCGCTGGCTGGAGAATAAGCCCGAGGTGCGGTAGTGATGCGGCTAGTATTTATGGGAACCCCGGATTTTGCCGTCCCTTCCCTGCAGGCCCTGGTAGCCGCCGGCCACAAAATTGGCGCCGTCATCACCCAGCCTGATCGCCCCCGGGGACGGGGGAAGAAGTTCCTGCCGCCACCGGTCAAGGAAACAGCCCTGGCGGCAGGATTACCAGTTTGGCAGCCAGCCCGGATGCAGGACGAGATACTAATGCGTGATCTACGGCAGCTGGAGCCGGAGCTCATCGTCGTCGTGGCCTTCGGTCGCATCCTCCCCCGGGCGATCCTGGACCTGCCGGGTCTGGGATGTGTTAATCTCCATGCCTCTCTGCTGCCGCACTACCGGGGTGCGGCGCCCATCCACCGGGCCGTGATGAACGGTGAGACGGAAACCGGCGTGACCACCATGTGGATGGCTCCCCAGCTGGATGCCGGCGATATCATCCTTCAGGAGAAATTACCTATACCGCCAGCGGCCACTACGGGAGAAATCCACGACCGCCTGGCCGAGAAGGGGGCTGGCCTCCTGGTACATACCCTGGAATTAATAGCCGCCGGCCGGGCACCGCGCCATCCCCAGGATGAGGCCCTGGTAACCTATGCACCACCCTTGCGGCCCGAGGAGGAAGAGATCGACTGGCAGCAACCGGTAGAGGTTATTTATAACCAGATCCGGGGCTTAAACCCCTGGCCGGGGGCCTATACCCGGCGATCCGGGGAACGGCTGAAGGTCTACAGCGCCCAGATAGCAGAGCCGGCGGCGGCCGGACGGCCCGGAGAGGTTATCCAAATTACGAAAGACGGTTTTGCGGTCCAGACAGGGAGGGGGCAGATCTTGATTACCAACGTGCAACCGGCAGGTAAAAGGGCGATGCCGGCCAGCGCCTACCTGCAGGGTTATCCTCTGGCCCCCGGGGAGATGCTGGGATGCGGATAAAAAAGCGCCTCTTCATCGGCCTGCTGGTCCTGAGCTTGATGTTTATAACGGCGGTCCTGGCCGGCAGCTGGTACCTGCTGATGAACCATAACAGCCTCTTTAACCAAGTACTACTGGCCCTTGGGTTCTTAACCCTGGCGGTACTCTTCCTACTAATCGCCCTGGGGATATTCAGCCTGGTGGTCATGCTCTGGCAGGGACACAGTCGCCCCTTCCTGCAGCACCTGGGGCTAATGGCGGTAAACCTCCTCTTCCCGGTGGCCCTGGCCCTGGGCCGGCGCCTAGGGGTGGAGGCGGCCACCATCAAAGCCTCCTTTATTGAAATGAATAACCAGCTGGTGCGCCTGCAGCACCTGCATATTACCCCGGCGCAGATCCTGATCCTGGCTCCTCACTGCTTACAATGGAGCGGCTGTCCCCATAAAATTACCATTGATGTTAACAACTGCCGCCGTTGCGGGCGCTGCTCCATTGATGCCCTCCACGCCCTGGCGGCGAAGTATGGTGTACGTCTGGCCGTGGCCACCGGGGGTACCCTGGCCCGCCACTTTGTCAAGCAATACCGCCCCCGGGCGGTGGTGGCCATAGCCTGCGAACGCGACCTGACCAGCGGGATCCAGGACACCCAACCCCTACCTGTCCTGGGGGTTTTAAACCTGAGGCCCCACGGGCCCTGCCTCAACACCCAGGTTAATTTGAGCCAGGTCGAACAGGCCATCCAGTTCTTCCTAGCGGGTAAGGCGGCAACCCGGTCCCCGGTATGTAGTGACGGCCTGGTTGAGGTAACCCATGGTAATTAAACGCGGCGGGTAACACCCAGAATGCCCTTGCGAAAATGGGGTCTGTTGGTCTGGGGTGAGCAGGTTCCCTGCGGGCGCTGGTTGCGCCATTGTACTTGTGTCGAACTCGGCCGGCTTCGGGCGCGGCCTTAACTCGACCCTTCGGGTGGCAAACAGGCGGCCGCGCTCATCCGAAAGCATCCTCGTTCTTCTTACTGCGGCTTCGCGGAAAGTTTACGTCTCGAATCAAGCGCCTTGCCTGTACCCGCAAGTCTTCAATATTAAAGAAATGACTAAAGAAATGCTAACATGGAGGCCACAGATGGCTAAACTTAAAACCCCCGCTTCCGCCCGGGAGGCGGCCCTGCAGGTCATTTATCGGGTAACCGAGGAAGGGGCCTTCGCCGGCCTGGCCCTGGACGAGGTTTTACAGGCAGCCAGCCTGGAAGGCCGTGACAGGGCCCTGGCTACAGAATTGGCTTACAGCGCCATTAAGGCCTGGGAGACCTTGGATTGGGCCCTGGGCCTTTTTTTACGGCAACCCCTGGCAAAACTCCCGCCCTGGATTCGTTCCCTCCTTCGCCTGGGAGCGGCCCAATTGCTCTATTTACCCCGGATACCGCCCCGGGCAGCCCTTTACGAAACCGTGGAACTGGCCAAGAGATACGGCCACCGGGGGACGGTAGGCCTGGTTAACGGCGTCTTGCGCCAGCTTGACCGGCGCAAGGACAGCCTGCCTTACCCCAACGCCCGAGAGGATCCGGCCGGTTACCTGGCGCGGCGTTACTACCACCCCCGCTGGCTGGTAGAGCGCTGGCTGGGTGAACTCGGTTACCAGGAGACGGAGGCTCTCTGCCGGGCGGATAACGAACCCGCCCCTACAGTGATCAGGGTGAATACCTTGAAGATCAGCAGGGCTGCCCTGGCCGGACGTCTGCAGAATGAAGGGGCAACCACCAGGCCGGCCCGTTATGCCCCGGAGGGACTGGTGGTTGAGGGCCTGGGGGCGGTGGAGAACAGCCCTTCCTTCCAGGAAGGGCTGTTCTACATTCAGGATGAGGGCTCCCAGCTGGTCAGCCATGCCCTGCACCCGGACCCGGGGGCCCGGGTAATTGATGCCAGTGCCGCCCCTGGTGGCAAGACGACCCACCTGGCCCAGTTAATGGGAAACCAGGGCGTTATCTTGGCCGGCGATGTCCACCCGCACCGCCTGGATTTAATCACTGCCAATTGCCGCCGCTTGGGGGTCACCTGCGTCCATACCATCCTAGCGGATGCCCGGGAGCTGGGGGAGGAATACCCGGAAACAGCCGATTACATACTCATCGATGCCCCTTGCTCCGGGTCAGGCGTCCTGCGCCGGCGGCCGGACGCCCGCTGGCGTAAGGAACTCCCCCGCACCCGGGAACTGACCCGGCTGCAGCTGGCCATCCTCAAGGGGGCCTGCCGGGCCTTAAAGCCGGGAGGGGTCCTGGTCTATAGCACCTGCTCCCTGCTGCCGGAAGAAAACCAGGAAGTAGTACGGGAGTTTTTACAGCAGGCAGGGGAGTTTCAGGCGGATTCCCTGGAGCCATGGCTGCCGGGGCTGCCCCCGGATCTCCAGATCTCAGCTCGCCAGGGCCTGGTTCAATTTTTACCCCAGCGCCACGGGACAGACGGTTTCTTCATGGCCAGGCTAAAAAAACGAGCAAAATAAAGGATTTTGTCCTTGCATGCAGAATATGGTTGGAGGGATGTTCGGTAAACTGGGGGGAAGGTAGATATGGATATCATGCCCTGGACGGCCCTGGTTTTTCAGTCCATACCGGAAAGTATTATTCTGGTGGCTCTGGGATTGGGCCTTATTGGCGAGTATCCGCATGTTAAAAACGTTATAGTGGTAGGGGTAATGGGAGCAATGTTTTCCTATTTTATCCGGCGCTTGCCATTAGAGTTCGGAGTTAATACTTTATTATCCATAGTTGTTTTGGCCTTAATGATGCGCTTTATATTAAAAATTACTATCACCAGGGGAATAATGGCTGCTTTCTTTGGTGTCATAGCTGTAGGCATTATTGAAAGCATGTCTATACCAATAGTTTCATATTTTACCGGTATTAGTTTTGAAACAGCCCTACATGATCCCTGGCTCAGGGTTCTCTTTCCCCTTCCGGATGAAATAATCCTGGGCGTTATGGCCTATGCCTGCCGGCGGTGGCGTTTCTCCCTCATACCTGGCTATGGCTTTCCGACGAACGTAGACCGAAAGGAAAAGGAAGATGAAAAATAAAAGCTTCACCCAGGCCATCCTCATCCTGATCCTGCTCCAGACCTTTCTGATCTGCCTGCTGAATCTCAGCTATTATGCCCAAGAGGCCTTCCCTATCTTTCCCATCGAGCGTACGCCGGCAGCTATCTTAATCCTCTCCTCCCTGTTACTTTTGACTTCTTTGAGTATGATCTACGTATTATTTACGGCCAGCAGCCGGGAGATGCAACTCGTACGCCAGGAGATCTACATAACCAACCTGAAGGAGAGTATGAAGAGCCTGCGCGCCCAGCGTCATGACTTTATCAGCCACCTGCAGACGGTCTACGGCATGTTGCAACTGGGCATGCACGAGGCCGGCCTGGAGTATATCGCCTCGGTATGTAAAGAAGTCCGCCAGCCTACCCGGGTCATCGAGGTCAGCCAGCCGGCCCTCGCGGGCCTCTTCCAGGCCAAGGCGGCGGCCATCGAGGCCCAGGGCGTCAGCTTCCAATACGAGATCAACAGCGACCTCAAGGGGCTACTGCTACCGCCAACGGACGCCACCAGCATCTTCGGCAACCTCCTGGATAACGCCATGGAAGCCACCCTAGCCGGTGCTCCAGGCGGGGAAAAGCGCATTTGGCTGCGGATTTTTAATGAGGCTGACTACCACTGCTTCGAGGTGGGCAATACCGGACCCATCATTCCTCTGGAATTACAAAAAAAGATCTTCGCCAGGGGTTTTACCACGAAAAAGGTCGACCGGGAGAGCCACGGCCAGGGCCTCTACATAGTCCAGAGGCTGGTAACGGCCAATAACGGCCGGATTGAGGTTCATAGCAGCGACCAGGGCACCGTGTTTACCGTAAAATTTCCCATTTCTACAACTTAATTGGCGATCCAAGCAGGAATTTCGGGATCCGTGTAGAATAATATGGTAGAGTTAACAAAGTCTTATGGAGCAGGTAAGCCTTGCTAAGCATCCACCGCCTCGCCCGAGACAGTGCCGGTTACTTGGTAGCTAGGTCACCGGCTGGTCGTGATAAGCATCCGGAAATAGAGGTTGTGGCCTTCGGCCTGGAGGTGGCCCTGGGGGGCCTTCTGCAACTGGTCATTTTACTGATTGTCGCCTGGTGCCTGGGCCTGGTGCCGGAAATGCTGGCCGCCCTGGCGACCATGGCCGGCTATCGTCTCCCGTCCGGGGGCGTCCACTGTAGCGCCTATTACCGCTGCTTGCTTTTATCGCTGCTGACGCTGACCCTGCTGGCCCTGCTGGGCCGGGAGCTAGCCCTGGCGGCAGGAAAATATCTGCCGGTCCTGGCGATGGTTGTGTTTGTCGTCAATTTGCTGATCGCCCGTAAGTGGGCCCCGGCGACTGTCCCGGCAGCGCCCATCATCAATCCCCGGCGCCGGTCCCGGTTAAAGCGGGTCTCTTATTTATGGTTAGCCGGGTGGTTGCTGGTCATGCTGGCCGGTTTCTACCTGCAATGGTCCCCGAGCATTCTGGCCAGCAGCCTCCTGGCCCTGGTGGTCCAGGGTGTAGCCCTGACCCCAGCCGGTTTTGCCGTCATCGGGCGGGCGGACTCCTTATTAAAGCGGCTCCTACCTTTAGGATAAAAAGAGAGGAGGAGTCGCCTAGGATGGCGGGCCGCAACCAGCGAACGGGAGAAATGAGAGGCAGGGCTTTTATCGGAAACTGGCGCAGCCGGTTTCGACAAGCATCCCACCTCTCGCATCTCACTTCTCACATCTCATTTGGGGGGAGGTGATGCGGATGTTTAAACGGTTGACGGCGATGGTGGCGACCCTGGGCGTCGCCCTGGCAGTCCTGGTGGCTAACGGCAGCGTTCTGCCGGCCAGCGTCTGGCTCTGGCACCAGCCGGAGGTCCCGCAGGGCCTGCGTAGATAAATAATGAGGCGAATGGCTACATAGAGAAGGGGAGAGATAACTCCCCTTTTTTTCATCCCATGGTGCCCGCGGGCCGGGATTGTGGTATATTATGGTATAGCTTCATTAATAATAATAAAGATAATAGAGCCAGGAGATGGGGATGACTACCAGAATCGATTTACGCGGGATGCTGCCTGCCGAGCTGGAGGAACTGGCAGCCGGCCTGGGGGAAAAGCCCTACCGCGGCCGCCAGATCTTTCACTGGCTTCATGCCCGCCGGGCCAGGGAGATCGAGGCCATGTCCGATCTACCCCGGGCTTTCCGGGCACGGCTGGCTGCCAGGGCGGAACTACCGGCGGTCCAAGTCCTGGACCGGCAGGTAGCGGCCGACGGCCAGACGCGCAAATTACTCCTTGCCCTGGCTGACGGTCAGAGCATCGAATGCGTGCTTATGATTTATGCTGGCGAGCGCCGGCGCCGTACTGTTTGCCTGTCCAGCCAGGTGGGCTGCGCCATGGGCTGCAGCTTTTGCGCCACCGGCCAGGGCGGGCTCCAGCGCAACCTGACCACCGGGGAGATTATCCTCCAGGCCCTGGCCCTGGCTACCGAACTGGAAGAGCAGGAATCCGGGGGGTGCATCACTAATATCGTCTTTATGGGCATGGGGGAACCCCTCCACAACTATGCGGCCGTTTTGAAAGCAGTCCGGATCTTTGAAGACCCGACCGGGTGGGGGGTAAGTCACCGGCGGATAACTATTTCCACCTGTGGTATTGTGCCCGGCATCGAGCGCCTGGCGGGGGAAAAGCCGCCCCTGGAGCTGGCTGTTTCCCTCCATGCCGTAACCAATGAACTCCGGACCCGGTTAATGCCTGTTAACCGGCGTTACCCCCTGGAGAGGCTGATCCCGGCCTGCCGCCGTTATGCCGAAGGCACCGGGCGGCGGGTTACCTTTGAGTATGCCTTGATGGCCGGCATTAACGACCGCCGGGAGGATGCCCGTGGTTTGGCCGGTCTGCTGGGGGGGATGCTGGCCTTTGTCAACGTCATCCCTTTAAACCCGGTGGCCGGGAGCAGGTTGCGGGGAGTCACCCCTCCTGCAGCCCGGCGATTTGTGGCCTGGCTGCAGGAGGCCGGCCTGGAAGCAGCCATCCGGGAGAGCCGGGGAGCGGACATCGCCGCCGCCTGCGGCCAGCTACGCTACGCGCCCAGGGAGGTGTTATAATCTATCATGGATTTGCTGGAAAAAAATGAGCACTTCTGGCAGCGTCTTTTTGACGGCCTTTTCCGTCGGGGTGGGGCCGTTTCCCTGCAGCCGGTGGAGATCGCCAAGAAGCTGGCCAAAATCATGGTCAGCCAGCGGACGGTCAGCGTCAATCATGTTTATGTACCTAACGTTTACCTGGTTAATTTGAGTCCCGGGGATTTCGAGCGCCTGTCGGTCTTTGAGCATTCCCTGGCCAGGGAACTGGAGGATTACGTTGCCAAAAAGGCGGCGGAACAAAACTATACCCTGGTAGGCGCGCCCCGGGTAGAGATGGAGGTCGAAGACGAGCTGGCCCCGGGAGAGATGCGGGTAGTGGCGCGGATGGAGGAGGAAAAACCGGCGGTGGTCGACGCTAAGGCGGCCGCATCGGCAGCTGGGGATGGTGATACCCTGATTTATCGGGCGATTAATGAAGTCCCTGCTCCTCTGGAGGAACCAGCGTTTAAATTAACGGTACTGGAAGGACCGGATGCCGGACGTACTTTTCTTCTTAAAAACGGCCGGCAGGTCCTAGGCCGCCAGCCGGCCTGCGATTTTGTCCTCACCGATGAGCAGGTCTCCCGGCGCCACTGCCAGGTTGAGGAGAGCCACGACCGTGTTCTAGTAACGGACCTGGGCAGCCGTAATGGTACCATGGTTAACGGGGTCAGGGTAGAACGAACCTTCTTGAAACCAGGTGACCGGCTCCAGGTAGGCCGGAGCGTGCTGGAGTTGCAGGTAAGTTAAACAGGAACGGGTGATTGCTGTGGGCGAGCTCCTGCTGGTAGGGTTAAGGTTCGTTTTTGTGTTTTTTATCTATATCTTTGTCTGGCATGTCCTCAGGTTGATGTACCTGGAATTGGGATTTTCCCCGGCGGTACGGGCCAGGCGACGCCCGGTTCTGGTAGTCCTGGATGCAAAAAATGGGGGCCTAAAAAGAGGAGAAAGCTACCCCCTCGGCGAAAATATTAGCATTGGTCGCGATAACCATAACGATATTATTATTAACGATAGCCACGTTTCCGCCCGCCATGCTGAAATCAACCACCAGGGGGGAGAATGGCAACTCCTGGATCTGGACAGTACCAATGGAACTTATCTCAATGATCAGCGGCTAACCGGTCCGCATAGTTTACGGCCCGGCGATAAAATATCGATCGGCGGCGTGACTTTCAAAGTGGGGTGGGAAGATGCAAGCCGAAGCCCTGTCCCATACCGGACTGGTGCGGCCCGGTAATGAAGACTACTATATCCTGGATAGCGAGCGGGGACTGCTAGCTGTAGCCGATGGTATGGGCGGCCACCAGGCAGGGGAAGTGGCCAGCCGCCTGGCCCTGCGGGCTCTGGTAGACAAACTCTTTAACGGACCGCCGGGGGAGCCTCTTTCCCGGCTTCTGGCGGCCGCCGCCTTTGCCAACGAAGTAGTTTACCGGTCTTCCCTGGGCAGCCAGGAGCGGGAAGGAATGGGCACAACTATGACGGCCGTCTGGATTACCGGCTCCCGGGCATACCTGACCCATATAGGCGATAGCCGTGCCTATCTCTTCCGGGACGGACAGTTACAGGCTTTGACTGACGATCATTCTTATGTGGGCGAGTTGGTTCGCAGCGGTGGCCTGACGGCGGAGGAGGCCCGCCTGCATCCCCGGCGGAATATCCTTACCCGGGCCCTGGGAACAGAAACTCGGGTAGAGATCGATAGCCGGGAACTGGACCTGCAAAAGGGGGACCGCATCCTCCTTTGTACCGACGGCCTTTATGAAGTTATCCCGGACCCGGAGCTGGCTGCTGTCCTGGGGAAAAACCTGTCCCTGGCGCAGGCGGCCAGGGAGCTGCTGGATCTGGCCCTGGCACGGGGGGGCCCAGATAATATAACGGTGGTGTTGGGCCTCTATGATTAGTGCCGGTAGTGTCAACCGCAGGCGGGAAATGGCCCTCCTGATCTGGCCGTCCTTGATTCTGATAGCTGGGTACGGCTATATGGCTAGTTCCGGCCTGCAACACCCCGGCTGGCAACCGGCTTATGCCCTCATCCTCCTCCTGGCTGGTTTCTGGGGATCGCATCTGGTTTTACGGGTTACCCGCCATGGGGGTGATGAATTCCTGTTTCCCCTGGCAGCTGTCTTGAACGCCCTGGGCTTGACTTTTTTATTTCGCCTCGACCCCGCCCTGGCCTACCGCCAGATTATCTGGACGATGATCGGTCTGCTGGTCCTGGTAGTCGTAACCACCGGTTTCCGGGATTACCAGCGCCTGGAACAGTATCCCTATCTCTTTTTATCCCTGGGCCTGTTTTTCCTGTTAATCACCGTCCTGGTCGGGACGCGTATCGGTGGCGCCAAGAGCTGGCTGACCCTGGGAGAATTCCAGATGCAGCCGGTGGAAGCAGTGAAAGTCCTCATGGTTATGTATTTAGCCGGGTACCTGAGCGATAAGCGGGAATTGCTGGTCCAGGGGACCGGGCGGGCTACCTGGGGTCCACTGTTGGTAGCCACGGCCCTGGCTGTTTTGCTCCTGGTTATACAAAGGGATCTGGGCTCGGCTTTAATCCTGCTGGCTACCTTCCTGGCTATGCTCTACCTGGCTACCGGTAAGGGGCGCTATGTGGCCCTGGGCGGGGGGCTCTTTAGCCTGGGCGCCCTGCTGGCCTACCAGCTTTTTCCCTACCTGCGGGTGCGGATTGCCATCTGGATTAACCCGTGGGCGGACGCGGCGGGGGCCGGCTACCAGATTGTTCAGGCGCTAATTGCCCTGGGGAGTGGTGGCGTTTTTGGTACCGGTCTGGGTCTGGGTCAGTCCCAGGTAATCCCCGTGGTAGCCAGGGATTTTATCTTTGTTACCATGGGGGAAGAAATGGGGTTGTTGGGCAGTATCGGCATCGCCCTCCTTTATCTTTTACTGGCTTTACGGGGTTTCCGGGCCGCTGTGGCGGCCAGGGAAGAGCAGGGAATTCTCCTGGCTGGGGGGTTGACGGTCCTGGTTACCTTTCAGGCCTTTATAATTATGGCCGGCGTCAGCAAGCTCCTACCCCTGACGGGGGTAACCCTGCCCTTTGTCAGTTACGGTGGTAGTTCTCTGGTCATCAGTTATTTGATCCTAGGGCTACTCCTTAATGTCAGCGCTTCCCTCAGGGGGATAAGACTATGAGGAACGAAGTACGCCGCCTGGCCATGGTTACCGGGGCTGTCTTCCTGGTCCTGGTGCTATACCTGACTTACGTCCAAGCAGTGACCGGGGAAATGCTTTACCTCAATCCCTTAAACCCCCGCCTGGCGGCTGTCGAACAGCAAACCGAGCGGGGTACCATCTATGACCGCTCAGGGCGCATCCTGGCTCGTACGGTTACTAACGGCGGCCAGTTGCGGCGGGAATACCCCTACGGTGGGGCCGCGGCTCCGGTGGTGGGCTATGTCTCTCCACGTTACGGCAGTACCGGCCTGGAAGCCAGCCGGGATGGTGACCTCCTGGGTCTGGGGGGGTGGCAGCGCTTCCTTAATGAGGGCTTGCGCCTGGCCGGCAAACAGGCCCGGGGTAATGATCTACACCTGACCCTGGATGCTGATTTGCAGCGCCTGGCAACCAATTTGCTGGCCGGCCGGAAAGGGGCTGTTGTAGCCCTGGACCCGCAGAGCGGCGCCGTCCTGGTCCTGGCCAGCAGCCCGACCTTTGACCCCAACCGTTTGGAGGAAGAGTGGTCCTGGATTAACGACCCTGCTGCCGGCAGTCCCCTTTTAAACCGGGCCCTGCAGGGCCTTTACCCGCCGGGTTCAGTGATGAAACTGGTAACAGCCACTGCGGCCCTGGAACGAGATCCGGCCGTTCTTCAGCGCCAGTTTTACTGCCCCGGTTACCTGGAGGTCCAGGGGTGGAAGTTGACCTGTCCTCGGGCCCATGGCCACCTTGATTTTCAGGAAGCGATGATGTATTCCTGCAATGTCACCTTTGCCACCCTGGCCTTGGAAGCCGGGGCTGACAAATTCAAGAGCACGGCAGCCCTCTACGGATTTAATAAACCGGTGAACTTTGATTTACCCGTCAAGGAGTCCCAGGTGCCGGCGCACCTGGATGCCAACGGCCTGGCTGAAAGCTCCATCGGCCAGGGCGCCGTCCTGGCGACCCCCCTGCAGATGGCCCTGGTGACGGCAGCCGTAGCCAACCGGGGCATCATGATGCAGCCCTATCTGGTAGCCCGGGTGACCTCCCCTGGCGGGCAAACCCTCTGGCAGTTCCAGCCCCGGCCCCTGCAGGTGGTGACCGGCGCCGCGGTAGCTGAGGAAATCAAAAACGCCATGGTAGCAACCGTCAAGGGAGGTACGGCTACGGCGGCAGCCTTGCCCGGTGTCCAGGTGGCTGCCAAAACAGGTTCAGCCCAGAACCCCAGGGGCCTGGCCCATGCCTGGCTGGTGGCCATGGCACCGGCTGAGAATCCTACCATTGTCGTTGCCGTCGTAGTCGAAAACGCCGGCGCCGGCGGGGTGGTGGCAGCACCCATAGCCAGGGAAATAATGGCGGCAGCCTTAAGGCGGTGAGAAGATGATTGGGAAAATCCTTGAAGGTCGTTATGAGATAATTAGTGAGCTCGGGGGCGGCGGTATGGCCCGGGTCTACCGTGGTCAGGACCGTCTGCTGAACCGGAGCATAACGATTAAGATTCTGCGGGAGCAGTATGCCAGCGATAAAGAATTTTTAACCCGTTTCCAGCGGGAAGCCCAGGCTGTAGCCAGCCTATCCCATCCCAATGTCGTCAGCATTTACGACGTTGGTCAGGACGACGGCCTGCATTATTTAATTATGGAGTATGTCGAGGGTAGGTCCCTCAAGGATCTCATCTCCGAACGGGCTCCCCTGCCACCCCTGGAAGCCATCGATATTGCCCAGCAGATCTGTGACGCCCTGGAGCATGCCCATGAAAACGGGGTTGTCCATCGCGATATTAAGCCCCATAATATCCTTATTACCCGTAACGGCCGGGTTAAGGTAACTGATTTCGGGATTGCCCAGGCCGTCAGCGAAGTTACCATGTCCCAGAGCGGGAATATGATTGGTTCTGTTCATTACCTGGCGCCGGAACAAGCCCGGGGTGGAGTTGTCGGGGCTACGGCCGATATTTATTCCCTGGGTATTGTCCTCTATGAAATGCTGACTGGCATTCTCCCCTTTCAGGGGGAAACACCGGTGGCTGTGGCCATTAAGCACCTGCAGGAAAGCCCCCGGCCTTTACGGGACTTGAACCCCAATGTCCCCCCGGCCCTGGAACGCATTGTCATGCGCTCCCTAGAAAAAGATCCGTACCGGCGCTACCCATCGGCGGCGGCTTTACGTTCCGACCTGCGGGCGGTTAAGAACGCCCTGGCGGACGCCTCCTTCGCCACCCAGGTTTTGCCGGCAATAGAGGCCCTTGACCCGCTTCCCGCTACCCCTCATAAACCTCGTCGGCGGCCTCGGGTCTGGGCCTGGGTGCTGGTGGCCCTGCTATTCCTGGGCCTGGCGGCGGCCGGGTTGTGGGCCGGTTTTCGTTACTACCTGGCCGTTGGCGAGACCCAGGTGCCTGCCGTCGTTGGCCTGCCCGAGGGCCAGGCCCTGGACCAGCTGGCGGCCGCCGGTTTGCGTGGCCAGGTTGGTGCCCGGCAGTATGATGCCAGCATACCCGCCGGCCAGGTGATGGCCCAGGATCCTGCCGCCAACGCGCGGGTGCGCCGGGGTCGGGTTGTTACCCTGACCGTTAGCCAGGGAAAGAAATTGGTCCGGGTCCCCAGTGTCGTAGGTCAAACAGAACGTAACGCTCGTTTAATGCTGGAAAACGCCAATTTCAAGGTGGCGGCCGATACCTTGAAGGTATATCACCCTACTATTCCAGCCGGTTCGGTAGTCGATCAGAATCCCCCGGCTGACAGCCAGCAACCGGAGGGGGCCGAGGTCAGGCTGATCCTTAGCCAAGGCCCGGAACCCCAGTTTACCACCGTTCCCAAGCTGATAGGCTCTACCCTGGCCGAGGCCCAGCAAAAACTCCAGGAGGCTAAATTGACCCAGGGTACCCTGACCTACCAGCGCAGTGACGATCAGTTCCAGGATATCATCCTCGCCCAGGATCCCCGGGAGGGAACCAGTGTCTTACAGGGAAGCGCTATCAATCTGGTGGTCAGCCAGGGCCCGGGTCCGGTGCAGAAACAGGTGGCCGTGACCATTGACCCGGCACCGGATGATAAGGATCACGAGGTACGGGTAGTAGTTACCGATGCCAAGGGAACCAATGAGGTGCTGAAAAAGAAGCAGAAAAAGGGTCAGCAGATCCAAGCCGTGGTGAACTATTTTGGCAAGGGAAAGCTGCAGGTATTCCGGGACGGTAATGTTATTTTTCAACAGGATTTGCAGTAGGGGAGGCAGGGATGGAAGGCACCCTTGTGCGACGATATGGCGGCTTTTATTATGTGGAGAGTAACGGCCAGGTCTGGACCTGTCGCCTACGCGGCCGCTTCCGGCTACAGGATGCTGCTTTTCTGCCTGGTGACCGGGTGATTATAAAACCTGTGGGACCGGGGGAGGGGGTGATCGAAGACCTGCTTCTCCGGCGCACCTGCCTGGAAAGGCCGGCCGTGGCCAATGTGGAACAGGCCATCATTGTTTTTGCCCTGGGTGAACCTCCTCCCGACCTGGAATTACTGGACCGCCTGCTTTTTTTGAGCGGGGTCAAAGACTTCGAGACCGCTATCATCTGGAATAAAGCCGATATAATTAAAAAGGAATTCCAGGACCTACCCGGGATTTACCGGCAGATTGGTTACCGGAGTTTAGTAACCAGCGCGCGTACCGGGCAAGGTATTGACGAACTTAAAGCCTTTCTGACCGGTAAGCTCAGTACCTTTGCCGGTCCCTCCGGGGTGGGGAAGTCTTCCCTATTAAACGCCATCCAGCCCGGCCTTAACCTGCGCACCGGGGAAGTTAGCTCCAAGGGCGGTCGTGGCCGCCACACCACCCGCCAGGTGGAACTAATCCGGCTGCCTAAGGGCGGTTGGGTGGCCGACACCCCCGGTTTCAGTCGCCTGGACCTGCCGTCGCTAACTCGAGAGAAAGTAGCCGGCTATTTCCCGGAAATGCTCCCCCTGCAGGGTCAATGCCGCTTTACCTCCTGTTTGCACCGGGGGGAACCAGGTTGCGCCGTTAAAGCCGCCCTGGATGCCGGACGGATCCTACCACATCGTTATGAACACTACCTCGCTTTCCTGGACGAGATCATTACCGGGGAAAGGAGTTTTTAAATTGCCGCTTATTGCTCCTTCATTACTGGCCGCAGACTTCGGTAACCTGCGGGCGGAAGTCGAGGCCATCGCCGAAGCCGGGGCCGACTGGCTGCACCTGGATATTATGGACGGCCATTTTGTTCCCAACCTGACCTTTGGCCCGGACATAGTAGCCGCCCTGCGGCCCCATAGCCATCTGGTCTTTGATGTGCACTTAATGTTGTCGCGGCCGGAGAGTTTTATTATACCCTTCGCCCGGGCAGGGGCCGATTACATCAGCGTTCATGCAGAGGCCTGCACCCACTTGCACCGGACCCTGCAGCAGATCCGGGAGGCCGGTTGCCGGCCGGCCGTAGCCCTGAACCCGGCGACGCCCCTGGCCGTCCTCGATCACATCCTGGGGGAAGTGGAGATGATCCTTTTAATGACCGTCAACCCGGGGTTCGGCGGCCAGGAGTTTATCCCGGCTATGCTGCCCAAGATCGCCTCCCTGGCGGCCCGGCTGCGAGAAAGCAAGTTGGATATCCTCCTGGCCGTTGATGGCGGCATTACCCCGGAGACGGCCCCGGCCGTCTGCCAGGCCGGGGCCAGGGTCCTGGTGGCCGGGTCGGCAGTCTTCGGCAGCAGCGACCGGGAAAAAGCCATCAGGGATCTGCGCCAGGCCGGTAAAATAAACTACATTCATCAAAGCTAGTAATATCTAGCGTTGAAGAATAAAAAACAGGTTATCCTCCAGTACCTTGAAACTTGGCTGGTTACATGGTCCTTCTTGATTTTATTGCAAGGTGACTAGCCTAAAGCGGGCAACGCATTTATAAAGATTAGCAGCATTATTAACCCAAGGCGGACTAGATAAACCTACTTGCCTTGGGTTTCTGTCAAATTGTGGCTTCTGATACCAAAAGGGACTTGCTTAAATATAGTAGATTATAGAGAAACTAAACTTTGCTGATATCAAACAGAAGTGGGGCCTGAGCGAGGAGATCATGAACAACAGGACCGAAGGTTTGTTGGCCGAGCTTAATTAGGGTCCGTGATAAAAGATCTTGTCCTAGCAAACGGCCACAAAAAACATCGGCAGTTACCAGGTTGTCCGAAGTGATTACCAAACCTAGATCTTTTAAAACATCGAAATGGCTCCAGGGGGTCTGATACGGGCCTGTTTTGTTAAAAACAACAGCTTCGTTGATACCTTCTATGACAGCTATAACATTGAAAAGGGAACAATAAACCTTGTTAATATCGATAATAGCTTGAGGTAGGTTCGTGTGATATTTAAGCCGGGAGGGGTAAGGGATTAAACCAAATAAATTTTTTAGGCTCAAACTAAAATCCTTACTGGTGGGGCTACATATTTTAATTTTTGCCAGATCTATTAAAGTATGATTGCGTAAGGCAAAAAGTTTTTCCGGTATAAAGGTGTAGAATTCCGGATAAACCAACGGCCCAAAATTCTTTTTTACTTGAAGTTTGATACGCTCACCAGGCATCACCTTGCCGGCCCAAAATTCTTCGGTAATGTTTATATACTCGATTTTGTGCCTGGCCAGGACTTCGGCAATACCCGTCCGGTCCAGGTATTTTTTTTCTTGGGCACGAATCCACTCTCGTTGGTTATCCATATTTTCCGGAGTGATTTTTAGTGAAAGATCATTTCGCGAATGGGAATGGCCCTCGATAATAATCTTTTTTCCTGGTAAAGCGCTGGATATCAGGTCTAGCGTCGCCGCACTGGTAAAACTTCCGGGCCGAGGATCAAACCAGTTTGGCTTGATAAGATAAATATTATCTACGGGCAGGTTAGCATTCAGGAAAGTCCGTAACTGGTCGCAATTGGTGGTTTGGGTCCAATTTAAGGTCATAAAAATCCTCCCAATAAGACAAGATTTCTTATTCCTATCATAGCCTAACTGGATCACAAAAAGCAAAATCCGTTTGTTGTCATAGGCAACCAAAATAGACGCCATAGTGTTTGGCAACAATTCTTGCTTACTTTTTTAAAATATAGCAGGAAATCCTGCAAACGTGGCGAATATAAATAATAGAGATGGGGGTTGACTAATGATGATTGACATTAAAGCTCATATTCAAGAGATGTTACCGCAATTAAGCCGGGGCAAACGGAAAGTTGCCGAATATATTCTTAATAACCTTGAAGAAGCTGCTTTTGCACCAGCAGCCACCATCGCCCGCCAAGCCGAGATTAGTGAATCGGTAGTAGTGCGAATGGCAGTAGATCTAGGTTTTTCCGGGTATAAGGATATGCAGGAGAATATCCAGCTTTTTATTAGAAAACGTCTGTGGGTGGCCGATCAGTTCCGGCAGTGGATGGCCAATGAGGCTGAAAATGCCGATGGGTACCTGCGGGTAGTTGAACAAGATATGCAAAACATCCAGGCAACCTTTAAAAAAATACCCCCTGATATCTTGTTTCAAGCCGTAGAAATGATTGTCAAAGCCAGACGGATAGGCCTCGCAGGCCTGCGGGGTGCCCTGGGCCCGAATATTATTTTCTACGTTTTTTTAAATGAGTTACTGGGTAATGTTAATTTACTGACACCAGGGATTGGGATTTCTTATGATATCCTAAGGACCTGGAACGAACAGGATCTTGTTATTGGCAGTAGTTTTTTAATGGGTAAAAACTTTACTTTAGATATCCTACGGTTCGCCAAAGAAAAAGGCTGCCAGACGATTGCTATTACGGATAAACCGGATTCCCCTTTGGTTCAAAAAGCAGACTTAACCTTATCGGTTTGCGTGGATGGTCCTTTTATTTCCTACACGGCCGCTACAACTTTGTTTAATGTGATTTTGTACTTAATCGGTAAAAGGCTAAAAAACAAAGCGATTGCTTCCCTCGAGGAGATAGCTAAATTACTGGACGAGGAATTTAAGAAGCAATATAACGAGGAAGATTAAAATGCTGGACGTCGATTTTTTAATTGAGAACGGGAAAATCTACACCATGGATACCAATGACACCTGGTATGAAACGGGAAGTATTGCCATCAATAATGGTCACATCGTAGCTATTGGTCCCAGCCACGTCATCAAGAAACAATATATTGCTAAAGAAAAAATCAATGCTGACGGCAAATACATTTTTCCTGGCTTGATTAATACTCATACCCACCTTTTTCAAACGGTACTTAAAGGATTTGCCTATGATTTGCACCTGCATGATTGGCTAAATACAGTAATCAGGCCCTACATACCGCATCTGGATGCGGAAGTTTGTTATTTAGCAGCCCTGGCAGGTTGTATCGAAGCATTGCATTCGGGAGCAACGGCAATTCTGGATTATATGTATGCCCATCCCCAACCTAATCTCAGCGATGTTATTTTGCAGGCCTTTGACGAGCTTGGTATTCGTGGCTTTCTAGCCCGGGGGTTTTCGGAGAAATTATATGGTACTAATAAACAAATGGGCATGGTAGAAGAAAGGGAGGACTTTTTGGCGGATACTTTGCGCCTACACTTTAAATATAGCAACCGGATTTGGTTAGCCCCGACGGCAATTTGGAATATGACCGATACAGGTCTACGGACTGTGTGTGATTTTGCCAGGGAACATCAGATACCGATAACCATGCATTTAAACGAAACGAAACTAGATGATACTTTTTGCCGGGAGCAGTATAATAAGACGGCTCTAGCTTACTTAGAGGAAATAGGTCTTCTTAATCAATATTTCCTGGCTGTTCATTGCGTGCATATTGATGCCCGCGGGGCAACAACTCTTAAAAGAAATAATGTCAAAATCTCTTATAACCCGGTGAGCAATATGATTTTAGGTTCCGGGGCGATGCCGGTAGCTATTTTCCAAAAACAACAACTTAATTTAAGCCTTGGGACAGACGGCGCTGCCAGTAATGATTCCCTTAACATGCTGGAAACCATGAAAATAGCTGCCCTATTACCTAAGGTTATTAGCCATGACCCTACGGTTATAAGTGCCAGGGATATAATGCGGATGGCCACTATTGATGGCGCCAGGGCTTTAGGGTTAGAAAAGGAAATTGGCTCCCTGGAAGCGGGGAAAAAGGCGGACTTGATTATTTACAATCCGCTCAAACCGCAATCCTTTCCTATGCACGATCCTCTGGCTACGCTGGTTTATACCTCCAACCCTACTAATATCGACACCGTGATTATTGATGGCAAGGTGGTAATGACGGGAAACCGTATCGTTACAATTGATGAGGAAAGGGTCCTGGAAAAGGCCCGAATTGTTGCCCGGAGATTCGTTAAAAAAATATATTAGAGTTTAGCTGGAAAAGATAAAGTTATTAAATCTAGCTAATGAAGCAACATTATTTGTTATATTTTTTTATCATGAAAGGGTGTGATGGCTAAAGATTAAATATGGCAACTGAATAGCAAGGGCAATAAAGGAGATGATAGCAAGGTTTTAACTTGAGTGTTAAGGATTAAGAGGAGACTAAATTAAAAATTAAAGGGGGTTAAACAAATGCGGTGTTTAAAAAAAGCAGGATTTGCGCTCGTCTTGATAACGTTTATGGTCATGCTGGTCTTAAGTGGATGTGGTAGCAATACTTCCAAGGCGACTGGTGACCAGGTCAAAACACCAGCTGGGACGGAAAAATCAGTCTTTAAAGTGGGGTTGCTGGTACCCAATACAATTAATGATGGCGGTTGGAGCACGGAGGGATACGAAGGTCTGAAAAAGTTGGAAAAGGATATGGGTGTAGAAGGAAGTTACATGGAGGTCAAGTCACCATCAGATGTTGTCGAAGGCTTTACAGATTATGGCAACAAAGGTTACAATATTGTATTTGGCCATAGTTATGATTATCAGGATGCCGCTAAAAGGGTAGCGCCCCAGTTTCCCAAGACGATTTTCATTACCAGTGGCGGTACCACGATAATGGACAACGTCTCCCCAATTTACTTTCAAATGGAACAGGCTGTTTATCTTATGGGCGTGGTAGCTGCCAATTGGACTAAAACAGGTAAAGTTGGGGCTATTGGAAGTACGAACATGCCAGCCATCACGAAAACTTTAAAAGCTTTTACTCAGGGAGTTAAAGATACTAATCCTAAAGTAGAGGTAGTCACTACCTACCTGGGAACCCAAACCGACGTGGGTAAAGGGCGCGAAGCAGCCCTGGCGATGATTAATTCCGGTGTCGATTTTTTCTGGGTGAGCGCCAATGCGGCCGGCCAGGGCGTTTATGAAGCTGTAGAACAAAATAAGTCTAAGGGCATTAAAACTTTTGGCGCTTACAGCCGTGCTTCCGCGAAATATCCCGACACAGTAGTGGCTGATGCCATGCTTGATATGGGTAATGCCTTTGAAATGGTAGCTAAACAGGTTAAGGACGGCACATGGAAACCGGGAACCATTAATGTAGGGGTTAAGGAAGATGTAGTTAAGTTTTTATGGAATGAAAAAATGTATCCCAGTATCCCGCAAAATGTAAAAGATGCTTTTGAGAAGGCAAAGAGTGATCTTACAGCCGGCAAGATTAAGATTGACATTGGCGCTTATTAAGTAAAAAAGGGCGGAGCGTTTAAGGCGCTCCGCCCTTCAGGAAGGTGAAAGTTGTGGAAGCGCTGGCGACAAGGGACATAACGAAAACTTTTGGCCGCGTGGTTGCTAATAAAGGAATTTCTTTTACAGTAAATGAAGGGGAAGTTGTTGCCCTGCTAGGAGAAAACGGTGCTGGTAAAACGACTTTAATGAAGATCATCTATGGCCTGGAGAAGCCCGATAAAGGCGAAATTAAAATACAGGGTCATTTAGTAAACCTCAAATCGCCGCGACAGGCCATCGATCTGGGCATTGGTATGGTTCACCAACATTTTATGCTGGTTGCTAATTTTACGGTGGCGGAAAACCTGATTTTGGGTATGCGCCAAAAAACAGGTATTTACCTATCCAAGGTTAAAAGTAATATGGCGGTTAAGGATTTTTTCCGAAAATATAATTTCGATCTCGATCCCCAGGCCCGGGTTGGCAGTTTGCCGGTTGGCTTACAGCAACGAGTAGAGATTCTAAAGGCCCTTTTCCGTGGCGCCAAGATTTTGATCCTCGATGAACCAACGGCGGTTTTAACCCCACAGGAAACCCGGGAGCTTTTTACAGTTATCAAGCAGTTGCAAAAGGAGAATAAAGCTATTATTTTTATTAGCCATAAACTCGATGAAGTTATGACTGTCAGCCAAAGGGTGATAGTGTTACGTCAAGGTGAAGTGGTGGGCGCCGTTAATACCAAAGATACTAACGAAGCTCAGCTGGCTCAAATGATGATTGGCCGTGAACTGACCCGGCCTCAGAAAAAAAGGCAGGCCGTCAGTTTGAAGCAACCTATGCTGGCAATCAAAGATTTGCACGTTAAGACCAAGGGGCGCGACGTTTGCCGGAAAATTTGCCTGGATGTTTGGGGTGGTGAAATACTAGGGGTTGCCGGAGTAGACGGTAATGGCCAGAAAGAGTTGATTGAAGCTATTACCGGTTTGATAAAACCAGATGGAGGCCAGATCTTCCTCGCAGGACAAGAAATAACGGGCAAATCCCCCCGGCAAATACGGGTAGCAGGCTTGGCCCATATCCCTGAGGACCGTCAAGCCCGGGGCCTGATTTTAAGTTTTAATCTAGCTGAAAACATGATCCTGGTCGACCATTACAAATCGCCTTTCTCGCGTAATTTTCTTTTACAATCAGCAATAATTAATTCCCACGCTGACAAGCTTATAAAGCAATATCGAATTAAAGCCGACGGCCACAAGGCCTTAGCTTCTTCGTTGTCAGGCGGAAATCAGCAAAAAGTTGTCGTCGCCAGGGAGATTAGTGGTGATCCCAGGATTTTAATCGCTGTAAAGCCGACTCGCGGCCTGGATGTCGGCGCGGTAGAGTATATTCATAACTGCCTTCTGGAGGAAAGAGCCAAAGGTAAAGCAATCTTACTGGTATCTTCTGAACTAGAGGAGATTATGTCCCTAAGTGATCGGATTGCCGTAATGCATGATGGTCGGTTAACAGGTTTGGTATGGCCGGACATCAGCGAAGAGGAGTTAGGCCAGATGATGGCGGGGGTTAAAGAAATGTTTGTAGCCCTAAAGCCGAAAGAAGGTGCTAACCTTGAGAGCTAATAGGGCAGGATTAATAATGGACATAATGGAGCAGATAGTTGCTGCGACTAAAGGAAATCTATTTTTACCCTTTCTGGCCGTAATGTCGGCCTTAATCATCGGGGCCATCATTATGGCCGTTGCAGGTTACAATCCTGCGGTAGCCTATCAGGCCATGCTTCTAGGTGCCTTTGGCAGCAAAGAGAGCCTTGCGGAAACGTTGCTAAAGACCGTTCCTTTACTACTGACCGGTGTCGGTGTGGCCATCGCTTTTAAAGGGCGATCTTTTAATATCGGGGCCGAGGGTCAGTTTTATATCGGAGCCCTGGCAGTAAGCTGGCTGGGGGTTGCTGGCAAAGGCATACCTGCTTTCTTTTTCATTCCTCTCTTGCTGCTGGTGGCTTTTATTGCCGGTGCCCTCTACGGTGCATTACCGGGTTATTTTAAGGCCCGGGTAGGGGCTTCGGAAGTTGTAACGACGGTAATGTTAAACTCCATTGCCATTCAACTTGTTTCTTATATAGTTCAAGGACCCCTTCAGGAACCAAGGCACTTTTACCCGGAGACGGCCGAGATCCTGGATACGGCCAAATTAGGGGTTATTCTACCCGGTACAAGGTTACACGCCGGTTTATTACTGGCTATACTGGTTGCTATCTTGTGCTATTTGCTGCTCTATAAAACCGTCTGGGGTTACCAGATCCGGGCTGTGGGCGCCAATACCGAGGCGGCAGAATACGCTGGTATTAATGTTAAGGGAAATATTGTTATGACCATGGCTCTAAGCGGTGGTCTGGCCGGACTGGCCGGGGCCGTGGAGGTAATGGGCGTAACCTGGAAACTCTACCAGAACATCTCGCCAGGATACGGTTATACAGCCATTGCCGTAGCTTTACTAGCCCGGGAAAATCCCTTGGCGGTAATCCTATCAGCCTTGCTTTTTGGCGCCCTTACCACTGGTTCCAATATGATGGCTCGGAGTGTCAATGTACCTTCAGTTTTAGCCTCGTTGGTTCAGGCTCTGGTAATCTTCTTTGTCGTCGGCTATGCTGTTTATGATTATAAACTAAAACCCAACCACAAGAAAATTAGTGCCGGGGAGGATAACGTTCATGCTTAAAACTTATCTTAATTTAGCCTTCCTGGTAACTGTCCTCCAGGCAACAATTCGAATGGCCACACCCCTGATCTGGGCTACTATGGGCGGCATTTTTTCGGAAAAGGCCGGTGTCTTGAGTATCGGCATGGAAGGCATCCTATTGGTGGGCGCTTTTGGGGGCTTTATGGGTGCGTTCTATACCGGGAGTTTATTTATGGGAGTTATAGTGGCCATGCTGGCCGGGGGGCTAACGGCATCCATTTATGGTTATATGACAGTTAAACTTGGGGGTAGCCAGGCCGTAATCGGAACGGCACTGGTCCTCTTTGCTGCCGGGATTACCGGTTTCTTTTACCGCGCGATTTTTGGCGTCAGTAGTAATTTAACCAATGTAGCTATGTTTCCCAACCTCAAGTTACCGGTTTTAAGTCATATTCCTTATCTCGGGCCGATTTTATTTGAACAAAACATTCTGGTATATCTAGGATTCCTGGTTGTTTTCGCCACTTGGATCATTTTATATCGAACTGCTTGGGGACTGGAGATTCGTTCCATTGGCGAGCATCCGGAGGCTGCGGATACAGTTGGGCTAAATGTTAATTTATACCGAACTATATGTGTTTTGCTTAGCGGCTTGCTAGGGGGTATTGGCGGTGCCTATCTGTCTTTAGCCAATGCTAATACATTTGTCGAAATGATGTCCGCTGATAAAGGGTTTATGGCCTTTGCAATTATAATCTTGGGGAAATATAACCCCTTGGGAGCATTGCTTGGCAGTTTATTATTCGGTTTTGCTGACGCTTTGCAATTACGCTTACAAGCGACGGGTGTAAATATTCCCTACCAATTTTTGTTAATGCTGCCTTATGTATTGACCCTGATAGTGATGGCAGGCGCCGGTAGAACAGTAGAGCCGGCAGCCTTGGCCAAACCTTACAAAAAGAGTTAGGATGGAGGCTAATAATATGATTAACCAGCAAGGTCCTAAACCTAAACCTATTAAAATCGTCGTTGAACGAGTTGCCTGTCACCCTGAACGGGGTACCTGCCATTGTCATCAGGAAGGACAGGAATTTACCTTCGATTTTGAGCGTTGTCCGGCTGATTTTTGCGCCGCCGCTTTTCATTCCCTGTGGCCCCACCTGCGAGTATTAGAGCTTGGCGGTCGCCATCCTTGGGATGCCGAAGAAGGGGTTACATTCGTAGCCTGTCCTGACCCCAATAAACCGGTTGTTTTCAAGATTATTGCTAGCGAAAAATAGTTCTTTTAAAGAGCTAAAGTATTAATATCAAATAACAGCAGCATTCCGGATAGCGTGGCCGAAAAGGAAATTTTAGAAATGGTAGTCTTGGTGCCGAGAATCTAAGTCACGAAACCTTGACGCCGATCAACCAGAGCGCTATAATGTCAGTAACATCCTTCGGGGTTAGGTGCAATTCCTTACCGGCGGTAAAGCCCGCGAGCCGCAAGGCAGATCCGGTGTAATTCCGGGGCCGACAGTAAAAGTCTGGAGGGGAGAAGGAGAGTAGTATTTTCTGCCTGTCTAACCCCGGAGCGTTCCGGGTTTTTTTGTTGCCCCAATCTTTACGGAGGCGTGCTCATGCAACCACAGGATACCATCTTTATGCGCCGGGCCCTGGATCTGGCCCGGCGGGGCCTGGGCCGGACCAGCCCCAACCCGGCTGTGGGGGCCGTCATCGTCAAAGACGGCCGGGTAGTAGGGGAGGGTTACCACCAAAAGGCCGGCACCCCCCATGCTGAAATCCACGCCTTACAGGCCGCCGGGCCAGCGGCCCGGGGTTCCATCCTTTATGTCACCCTGGAGCCCTGTTGCCACTACGGTCGTACTCCCCCGTGTACGGCGGCCATCATCGCCGCCGGCATTCGCCGGGTGGTAGCCGCCATGGCCGATCCCAATCCCAAGGTGGCCGGGGGCGGTTTTCAGGCCCTGCGGCAGGCAGGTATTGAGGTCGAGACGGGCCTGCTAGGGGAGGAAGCGCGACAATTAAATGAGGCCTTTATCAAGTATATTACCACCGGGAATCCCTGGGTGACCCTGAAGATGGCCCTGACCCTGGACGGCAAGATTGCCACTCGTACCGGCGCCGCCCGTTGGATTACCGGACCGGAAGCCAGGGAACGGGCCCATGAGTTGCGGGATACCCATGACGCCATCTTAGTAGGTATTGGCACTGTTCTGGCCGATGACCCGGAATTAACTACCCGCCTGCCCGCAGGCCGGGGCCGGGATGCCGTCAGGGTAATCCTGGACAGCCACCTCAGGTTACCACTAACCACCAGGGTAGTTAACCTCCAGTCCGCCGCCCCTACTCTGGTAGCCACGACGGCTGCAGCCCCGGCAGCGGCCCGGGAAGAGCTGACCGCCAGGGGCGTCCAAGTCCTCGTCCTGCCAGAGGAAGAAGGCCGGGTAGCCTGGCAACCCCTCCTGGCAGAACTCGCCCGGCGCCAGATTACCAGTATCCTGGTAGAAGGCGGGAGGGGGGTCAACGCCACCGCCCTGGCGGCCGGGGTGGTAGATAAAGTAATAGCCTTTATTGCCCCGAAGATCTTCGGGGGGGTGGAGGCGCCGGGGCCGGTCGGCGGTTTGGGTGTCGCCGATCCAGAGGACGCGTGGCGGCTGGACGGTTTGGTAGTGGAACCTTGCGGGGAGGATATAATGCTAAGTGGGTATTTGGGTAAAAGAGAGGAAGGACCATGTTTACCGGATTAGTAGAGGAGATAGGTACTGTTCGGGATATTGCCACCGTCTCCCAGGGTGCCCGGCTGACCATAACCGCCGGGAAGGTGCTGGCGGGTACCCGGCGGGGTGACAGTATCGCCGTCAACGGCGCCTGCCTGACGGTGGTGGACCTGACGCCGGCCTCCCTGGTGGCCGAAGTCATGGCCGAAACCCTGCGGGTGACCACCCTGGGTTCCTTAAGGGTGGGGGACAGGGTCAATCTGGAACGGGCCCTCCAGTTAGGGGAGCGCCTGGGGGGCCACCTGGTCAGCGGCCATATCGACGGCGTCGGGGAGATAAAGGCCAGGCAGCAGCTAGGCATCGCCTGGGAATTGACCCTGGCCGTGCCGGTAGGCCTGACCCGCTATATTGCCCCCAAAGGCTCCCTGGCCGTAGATGGCACCAGCCTGACGGTTATAGGCATCGCGGGGAACCAGGTCACCATCGGCCTTATTCCCCACACGGCCGGGAATACTATCCTGGGGAGTAAAGGGCCTGGGGATAAAGTCAATATCGAGGTCGATCTCCTGGCCCGTTATCTGGAAAGGCTTTTAAACCGCCCCCAGGAGGAATCAGACCAGAAAGGCCTGACCCTGGAATTCCTGGCCACCCAGGGATTCCTTAAGTAATGAAGAGAGCCTGAGAGCCTCTCGTAGGCACAGCATTCCCGCGGCGAAACTTGAAAGGTCCTCTGTACAGATGATGGGGGCCACTTACAGGTGCAGGGGCTATAACTAAAGATCCCGGCCATTAACTATTAAAAAAAGGGGATCAGGAAAGCAGGTGTAAATGATGGGTGAAAGAGTAATTTTTAATACCATTGAAGAGGCTATTGACGCTATCAAAGCCGGGCGGATGGTCGTTGTCGTCGATGATGAAGACCGGGAGAATGAGGGCGACCTGGTCATGGCCGCCGCCCGGGTGACACCGGAGGCCATTAATTTCATGGCCACCCACGGCCGCGGTCTCATTTGCGTACCCATGGAAGGACGGCGCCTGGATGAACTGGAACTGAACCCCATGGTTACCCAGAATACCGAGTCCATGGGTACGGCCTTTACCGTCTCGGTAGACGCCGCCGAGGTTACTACCGGTATCTCCGCCTTTGAACGAGCCGCCACCATTAAAAGGCTCCTTGATCCCGCGACCAGGCCCGAGGACCTGCGCCGGCCCGGTCACATCTTTCCCCTGCGGGCGAAGCCGGATGGGGTCTTGCGCCGCGCCGGCCATACCGAAGCAGCCGTCGACCTGGCGCGTCTGGCCGGCCTGTACCCGGCTGGGGTTATCTGCGAGATTATGAACCCCGACGGGACCATGGCCCGGGTGCCTCAACTGTATAAATTCTGCCGGGAACACAGCCTAATGTTAATTACGGTGGCCGACTTGATTGAATATCGCCGCCGGACAGAGAAACTGGTACGCCGGGTGGCCGAGGCTGACCTACCCACCAGGTATGGTCACTTCAAGGCCCTGGCCTATGAAGAGGTTATGAGCGGTAAGGGACACCTAGCTCTGGTAAAGGGCGATATTGCCACCGGTGGTCCGGTCCTGGTGCGGGTCCATTCGGAGTGCCTGACGGGTGATGTCTTTGGTTCTGCACGCTGTGACTGCGGCGACCAACTGCAGCAGGCCATGAAGATGATCGAAGTTGAGGGGGCCGGGGTAGTCCTTTACATGCGCCAGGAAGGCCGGGGCATCGGCCTCCTCAACAAGATTAAGGCTTATAAGCTGCAGGAAGAGGGTAAGGATACAGTGGAAGCCAACGAGGCCCTGGGTTTCCCGCCGGACCTCCGGGACTACGGCATCGGCGCTCAGATCCTGGCCGACCTGGGGGTGCGCCAGATCCGCCTCTTGACCAATAACCCGAAAAAGATCGCCGGCCTGGAAGGATACGGCCTCCAGGTTGTCGAAAGGGTACCCATTGAGGTCTGCCCTAATAGGATTAACCGGCGCTACCTGAAGACCAAAAAGGAAAAGATGGGCCACCTGTTGCATATCAGCTGAAAGGGAGGAATAATTATGCCCAACATCCTTGAAGGACAACTCCAAGCCCGGGGACTTAAATTTGGCATCGTCATTAGCCGTTTCAACGAGTTTATTACCTCCCGGCTCCTGGAGGGAGCCCTTGATGCCCTGAATCGTCACGGCGCCGACCCAGCCGCCATTGATATCGCCTGGGTGCCGGGAGCCTTTGAGATTCCCCTGGCAGCCCAAAAAATGACGGTCAGGGGCTATGACGCCGTGATCTGCCTGGGGGCGGTTATTCGCGGTGCCACCCCCCATTTTGAGTATGTAGCCGCCGAGGTCACCAAGGGTATTGCCCAGGTAAGCCTGGGCACCGGCATACCGGTAATCTACGGCTTAATTACGGCCGACAATATTGAACAGGCCATTGAAAGGGCTGGGACTAAGGCCGGCAATAAAGGCTTCGATGCTGCCGTGGTGGCCATGGAGATGGCCAACCTGTTCAAAGGGATGGCGGGGTAAATAGGGATGCGCATCGGTATTATCAGCGATACCCACGGTGACGGCACTGCCTGGGAGCAGGCCCTGACGAACTGCTTTCAAGGTTGTGAGATGATTATCCACGCCGGCGACGTTCTCTACCACGGACCCCGGAATCCCATTATCGCCGCCTATGCCCCTAACGATCTGGCCGAACTCCTGCGGCAGTCGCCGGTGCCGCTGCTTATCGCCCGCGGTAACTGCGACGCCGAGGTCGATGCTATGGTGTTAAACCTCCCCCTGCCCGAACAGGTAGTCTTCCAGATGGGTAAACATCGCCTGATAGCCCAGCATGGTCACCGCCTGGCTGAGGGCGACGCCCCCGTCCTGGCAGCTTATTACCGGGCCGACCTTTGGATCACCGGTCATACCCATGTGCCGGTTCTGAGAGCCAGGGAAGGCCGTCTCTTCTTAAATCCCGGCAGTCCCAGCCTACCCCATAGCGGCCCCCTGGGCCAGCTAAAAACAGTAGCCGTAGCCGATGACCGGGGCGTGCAACTTCTGGCTCTGGCCACGGGGGAAGTACTGCAGGAACTGCCCTGGCCGGCCGGGGAGGGTTAAAAGTCAAAACCCGGGGTTTCATTTAACCCCGGGTTATTAAATACTCATTTACCTGTTATTAGCCTTTCTATCCTAATCTGGCAGAGGTGTACTTTACCGTTATTAGAGCAGCCTCTTTTTAGGGGTTTTATACGGCCCGTTGAACCTTACCGGAACGGAGGCAGCGGGTACAGACGTAGACCCGGCGGGGGGTACCATTGACCAGGATTTTCACCCGTTGCAGGTTGGGGGTCCAGGTACGTTTGGTTTTAATATTGGAGTGGCTGACCAGATGGCCGGTCACCGCTTTTTTGCCACAAACGCTGCAGATAGCCATAATTTTCACCTCGCTTTAAACCCTACGAGGGCTATTTTACCAGAGAAGGGGGCAAAACGCAAGGAAATTATGGGCGGGAATAAATTTCTGCCGCCAGGCAGGGAGTTGCCGGCGAATGTGGAAAATATACAGGAAAGGGGGCGAGGTGGATGGCAGGTAGTCCTCAGAAAGGGGTTATCCCGTTACAGATTACCAAAGACCTGTCCATAATGGAGGTCCTCCAGGCCTATCCCCAGGTACGCCCAGTCTTTATTCGCCACGGCATGGGCTGCCTGGAGTGTATGGGAGCCATAGCCGAGACCATAGCCAGCGGTGCCCGGATCCACGGCCTTAACCTGGAGGAACTCCTGCAGGATTTAAATGCGGCTATCAAAAAACAGGAGCAGGAATGATAATTGACCGTCCAGTAGCAACTTTAAAATACGTCGGCAGCCAGAAGGCTGCCAGGCTGCATCGGCTGGGCATTGCGACGGTGGGGGATTTGTTGTGGCACTTCCCCCGGCGTTATGAAGACCGGCGCCAGCTAAAGGACCTGGCGGCGGTTAAGCCTGGGGAAACAGTAACGGTTCAAGTGACCGTCAAGGCCTGGGAAGAGAGGGAACTGCGCCCGCGCCTGCGGCTGTCCCGGGCCCTCATCCAGGGCCGGCAGGGAACAGGTTTTGCCGTATGGTTTAACCAGCCATATATACAGCGCCAGTTACCTGCAAGGACGACTGTAATCCTTACCGGGAGGGTCAATTACCGGGGTTACCAGCCGGAGATCCAGGTCAGTGATTATGAAGTCATTGGCGAGGGGGATCTCCAGCTCCACACGGGCCGGATTGTCCCCTTTTATCCCTTGACGGCCGGTCTCAGCCACCGCTGGCTGCGCCTGGTAATTCACCTGGCCCTGGAGACAGCCGGAAAGGAACTGCCGGAGGTGTTACCGCCGGACCTCAGCCGCCGGTACCGCCTTTTACCGCGTCTCCAGGCCCTGCGCTATATCCATTTTCCCCCTGATGCTGCGGGCCTGCACCAGGCCCAGCGGCGCCTGAAATACGAAGAACTTTTAATCTGGGAACTGGGGCTCAACCTGTACCGGGTGCAGCAGGCCGGGAACCAGCGGGGAATAACCCATACCAGGAATAATGAACTCGTGACCAGGTTTATTACCACTTTGCCCTTTAAATTAACGGCAGCCCAAGAACGGGTCCTGGCTGAGATCCTGGCCGATATGGAGGCCCCCCGGCCCATGGCCCGTTTACTCCAGGGAGATGTCGGTTCCGGTAAGACGGTGGTCGCCACAGCTGCTATGCTCAAGGCGGCAGCCGGCGGCTGGCAGGCGGCCTTAATGGCACCCACAGAAGTCCTGGCCGATCAGCATGGCCGTACCCTGGGTGAACTCCTGGCCCCCCTGGAGGTGCCGGTGGTCACCCTGACGGGCAATACTCCCCGGGCCGAGCGGGAAACAATCCTCAGGGGCTTGGCCGGGGGCCAGCTGGCCCTAGTGGTAGGTACCCATGCCCTCATCCAGGAGGAGGTAAAATTTAATGCCCTGGGCCTGGCGGTAATCGACGAGCAACACCGTTTTGGCGTTGACCAGCGGGCTGCCCTCCAGGCCAAGGGCGAAAACCCAGACTTGCTGGTTATGACGGCGACGCCTATTCCCAGGACTCTGGCCCTGGCCGTCTATGGGGACTTGGATATCTCGACCCTGGATGAATTACCCCCAGGCCGGCAGCCGGTTACGACATATGTGATCACGGAAAAGCAGCGGCCCCGGGCCTACCGCTTAATCGACCGGGAGATTCGGGCCGGCCACCAGGCCTACGTTATCTGTCCCCTCATCGACGAGAGCGACGCCGTAACTGCCGAAGCCGCCAGGGAAATGGCCCGTAAGCTGCAGGAGGAGATTTTCCCGGCGTACAGCGTGGGGCTGGTCCACGGCCGTTTGCGGCCGGCAGAAAAGGAAAGGGTTATGGCGGATTTCCGGGAAGGACGCCTGGCCATCCTGGTGGCGACGACGGTAGTCGAGGTGGGGGTGGATGTACCCAATGCCACGGTGATGTTAATCGAAGGCGCAGAAAGGCTGGGCCTCGCCCAACTGCACCAGTTGCGCGGCCGGGTAGGCCGGGGTACGGCACCGGCCTATTGTTTTCTGATAGCCGGTGACAGCCCGGCCTCCCGGGAACGCCTGGCGGTGCTGGCCAGCAGCCAGGATGGTTTTGCCATTGCCGAGGCCGACCTGCGCCTGCGGGGCCCGGGGGAGTTTTTTGGCACCCGCCAGCACGGTTTGCCCGAATTTCGCCTGGCCCAGCTGCCGGAAGATCGGCGTATTTTAGAGCAGGCCCGCCTGGATGCTCGGCAAATCTGCCACCAGGGGGCCTTCTTGCCCGAGTACCAGGATCTCATCCGGGCTGCTAGGGAAAAAATGGAAAGTTTACATTTTTAATTTGCTTTTCCAGTAAAAAAAAGCATGAGCCCCAACTATTTAAGCCACAATAACACTAAGATGGTAACTACTCAAGTCGTTTGTCCTAGCGTTGCCTGCCGCAAGTTTCGCTAATTCCAGCTAGCTGCCCGTGCCATCACTATCAAGCTGACCACCAGGCAGGCTGAGTAGTTACAAAGGATGTGGTAAAGGGGGTTTTCTCATGCGTTTAGAAAAGGATGAACGTTCCTTACTGGCTTACTTTCCCAGCAGCACCCGGGCCCAGGAGGCCATCAATGCTCTGAAAGAAGCCGGCATCAGCGAAGTCCAGTTTGACCGGGTGGGGCGTTTCGGTACCCGCTATAACGACCAGTATAACAACCCCCTGGCTAACCAGGCCAATACCATTACCGGCCTGAGCCTTTATTCGGCGGACATTAATCCCCTGATTAAAACTGACACCCGGGCTTTACTGGCGGCCGACCCCTCAGTCAGTGGGGTGGGTTTAAAAAATTACGGCGTGGCCGGCAACGAGGGCTTCCTGGTGACCATTGTTACCAGCCCAGATCAGGTTGCTACCGCCCGGGAGATTGTCGAGGCCCACGGCGGCCAGCTCTAAAAAGGCAAAGGCCTACTACAGGCCTTTATTTTTTAGCATTCCCGGTAGGGTTTTTCCTTTTTTGTAGTATAGCTGTAAAATTACGCTAGCCAAATAATGTTAAGCATAAAAAGAGGCTACCGGAACATACTAGGACTAGACAAGGACAAAGGAGGTGAAACTAAAATGCCGCAAGGTGGAAGGACCAATCGTCTCCTGATCCCCCAGGCTCGCGGCCAGATGGAAAGGTTCAAGCAGGAGGTTGCGACCGAGCTGGGAATCTCCAATTACGACGGTTACCTGGGTGACCTGCCCTCCAAGGTTAACGGCTCTGTCGGGGGGCTGATGGTCAAAAAGATGATCGCTGCTTACGAATCGACCCTGAGTGGTCAGGCGGCTGGCGGCCTTGGTGGTGCTGATGTGGAACTGGGTGCCGCCCAGAACGTTACCGGGCGTATTAGCGGTCCCAACCCCGCTTTTACTGCCGGTGGCCAGAAGTTAAACCTCAACGCGCAGCAGTTTAATGCCCAGTCGAGTGGTTTGACCCAGTAACAGTAAACCCCGGATGGCGGGTGTGACACCCGCCATCCTTTTTAATGTAAAGGTATGGCTGCGTGAGTACGCAGCAAGTTGGCATGCAGGGACCGGTTCAGGGCGTTGCTAATGACCCAGGCCAGGTTGTGGACCAGGTCGTCAACTTCTTTCGGGGTAACGGTGAGGTTGCCGCCGAAGGGTGACAGGACATTCCGGGAGAGATTCTGGGCCAGGACCTGGTTAAACGGTAAATTGACATTGGGAAAGGCCTCTTGCAACCGGTTGATGGCCTCAAAGATAATAACTCCCGCGTGAACAACAGTGGGAATGCCAATAGCGATTACCGGCACCTCCATAGTCTGCAAGTTGATGCCCAGTCGCTGGTTCCCGACCCCCGAACCGGGATTGATGCCGGTGTCGCTGATCTGGATGCTACTACCGACGCGGTTTAAATCACCAGCGGCCAGGGCATCAATGGCAATAATGACCCGGGGTTTGATTTTCTCAACCACCCCGCGGATAATTTCTGCTGTTTCAATACCAGTGGTACCCAGGACACCCGGAGCCAGGGCGCTTACAGGCCGGGTTCCCGGCGGCAAACTCTGGGGAGCGTATTTAAATAGATGCCGGGTAACGGTAAATTGATTGATTACCTTGGGCCCCAGGGAGTCTGGAGTAGCCTCCCAGTTTCCCAGGCCCACCACTAGAACCGGATCTGTTGGTCCGATTTGCAAATTCTGCAGCAGGAGGTTGAGTTTCTGGGATAATAATCCGGCTATCTCTTCATGGACAGGGGGATCTTCAACCAGGAGACCAGGCGCATCAATGGTTATGTAAATACCGCGGGGTTTCCCCATGGCCTGCTCGCCTGCTTGATTCATAATTGTAATGGTCGTGACGTTGGCATGAGGAAGTTTTTCTTTATCCTCCCGTACGCCGGGTACTTCCTGGCGGGTAGCCCCGCGCAGGAGATCATGGGCTTCTACTGCCAGGTCCAGGACGACACCGGCCAACTGGTAGAATTTTGCTCGCTGTAACAAGTTGACTTCTCCTTCACCGGTAACCTGCCTTCATGTTTTCCCGGATGAAAAAAAATATACGCCAGGAGGAAAAAAATTTTTCATGTGGAATACTAGGGTCAGGGAGGGAGAACAATGGAAGTAAAATGTTCCCTCTGTGGTCGTAAAGAGGAGATTACCAAAGTACATAAAGATTACCGGAAACTGGCGCGGGATAAAAACGCTGTCTATACCTGCGAAATTTGCCGGGCTAGGCTCCGCTATCAGGCTACCCAGCAGCAAAAACCGGAGCGTCCAATTTAAAAACCTATTGACAGCGAAAAAATAGTAAAGTATAATCTTATACGAGAGGGGGGTTGAAATTGGAAATTCGCATTTCACCTAAAGCCATGGAATACATCAAGGAAAAAGCGGAAGCCATCACCATTAAGCTGGAGATATGTGGTGGTTGAGCTGGTTTATCAGTTCGCCCTGCCGTGTATGCAGGCGCACCGTCCGATTTAAAGAACTTTATCCAGAACCAGATTAATGGTTTAAAGGTTTACCTGCAAAAAGGCATTAAGGCTTCCCGCGGTGTTGACGTTGATCTCGTTGGTTTTGGACCCTTCAAGCAACTGGTAGTTGATGGCGTACAAAATTACTAGGAGGAGAAAATAATGGCCAAACCCATTAATGTTGATCATAGCGACTTTGAGGCCGAGGTTCTGTCGGCTCCTCTGCCGGTGGTAGTTGATTTCTGGGCCGTCTGGTGCGGCCCCTGCCGGATGATGGCCCCCGTCCTGGAGCAACTGGCCGCCGATTATGACGGCAATGTGAAATTTGCCAAGGTGAATGTCGATGAGAACCAGGAACTGGCTGCCCGCTATGGCATCATGAGTATTCCCACCCTGGTGATCTTTAAGGATGGCCAGGAAGCGGGACGCATTGTCGGCTATATGCCCAGGGAGAAGTTAAAGGAGCAGGTTGACGCCGCCATCCAGTAAGATAAACAGCAGGGAACCGGAGATAACCGGTTCCCTGCTGGCATATAGGGGGAGTGTTTATTATGAAACGGCAGGCCTATATTGATCCAGCCCTCTGCGACGGCCTGGCCACCTGCCCGGCCAGCCTGGCCTGTACCACCCGGTCCTTTACCAGGGAAGAAGACGACGAACCCTGGTATATTGGTTCCACCTGCCTAGGCTGCGGCCGCTGCCTCCTGGCCTGCGACCGCCGGGCTATCAAGTTAATCTAACCCCGAGGAAAATTATTTAATTAAGATTAAAACCAGGAGGCATTTTGCCAGTTGTGGCGAATTATCTGGTAGAGGGTTTCTAACAAGGGGGCTAACACCCGCTCCATCGAAATATAAAAAATTGTCTGAGAGCAAGGAACAGGATGATACAGGCTAAACTATCCAATAGGAGGAGGAGCATATATATATGCTAAGAAAGGTCAGGGTGGAGGAGAGTGTCGGCCAGATCCTGGCCCATGATCACACCAAGATCGTCCCCGGGGAGTTCAAGGGAAGGCGATTTAAAAAGGGCCATATTATCCAACCCGAGGACGTAGCCGAATTACTCCAGATGGGTAAAGAACATATCTACGTCCTGAATCTCGGCCCCGATGAGGTCCACGAGGATGAAGCGGCCCTGCGTCTGGCCCGGGCGGCAGCAGGTGACGGGGACCATGGCCTGAGTTTTAGCGAACCCAAAGAGGGTAAGGTCAACCTAGAAGCAACCCGTAACGGCCTATTAAAAATCAAGCTGGAGGCTTTAAAGCAGGTTAACGAGGTCGCCGATATCATGCTGGCCACCCTGCATAACAACTACCCGGTAGCTGCCGGCCAGGTGGTGGCCGGGACCAGGTTGATTCCCCTTGTAGCACCCCGGGGAATAATCGAGAAAGTAGAGGCCATCTGCCGGGAAGCGGGAGGGATAATCCGCGTCGCCCCCTACCGGCGGTTACAGGTGGGTCTGATTACTACCGGGAGCGAGGTTTATAAGGGCCGGATTAAGGACGCTTTCGGGCCGGTTGTCCGGGCCAAGATAGCCGCCTACGGTTCTGAGGTCGCCCTGGAAAAGATTGTTCCCGACGACGCCGGGGCCATCCAGAAGGCCATAGAAGAAATGCTGGTGGCAGGGATGGAAATGGTGGTTCTTACCGGGGGGATGTCGGTGGACCCGGATGATGTGACGCCGGAAGGTATCCGGCGCTCCGGGGCGGAAGTAGTCACCTACGGGGCCCCGGTACTGCCCGGAGCCATGTTCATGCTGGCCTATAAAGGTGAGGTGCCCATCATGGGCCTGCCGGGGTGTGTGATGTACTACCGGGCTACGGTTTTCGACCTGGTACTGCCCCGCATCTTGGTAGGGGAGAGGCCGACCAGGGGCGACATAGCCGGGTTGGCGGCCGGGGGCCTCTGCCAGAACTGCCCTGAATGCCGCTACCCGGCCTGTTCCTTTGGGAAGGGATAGAAGTTCGTTAAGCAAGGGGCTGGCGCCCTGCTTTCAATTCTCCCGGTAGTCGTAGACGCGCCGGGTTTTCTTTTCGCTCCGGGGCAGGGTGCCCAGGGGGACGGCTTCCACATCGGCCAAAATGCCAATCCGGGCTTTGATCTCGTGGCGGCAAGCGGCGGCCACCTCCGGGCCTGCGTGACCGGGGAGATACTCTATCTTGACCAGCAGCCGGTCTTTGCCCTGGTCGCGGGTCAGGATCAACTGGTACTCGCTACCGGCACCGGGGGTAAGGTGCAGGACGTTATCCACCTGGCCCGGGAAGATATTGACGCCCTTGACTTTGACCATATCGTCGGTGCGGCCAAGGACGCGCTCGATCATAGGATAAGGTGAGCCGCAGGAGCAGGCTGCCGCTTTCAGGCAGGTCAGATCATGGGTGCGGTAACGCAGGAGGGGCATGCCTTCCTTGGTCAGGGTGGTGATTACCAGTTCCCCCGTGGCACCCGGCGGCAGCTGTTTGCCCGTTGCCGGGTCAATGATTTCCAGCAGCAGGTGGTCCGTCCACATATGGATGCCTTCGTGGGCCGGGCAATCCAGGCCGATGCCGGGTCCGTAGATCTCCGTCAGGCCATAAATATCAAAGGTATCGATTCCCAGGAGCTCCGCAATGCGCCGGCGCATTTTTTCACCCCAGCGCTCCGAGCCGATGAGGCCGACCCGCAGGGCGATTTTTTCCCGTAAACCCCGGCGCTCGATTTCCTCCCCTAGAAAGAGGGCGTAGGAAGCGGTAGCCGTGAGGACGGTGGCCTGGAGATCGACCATCATCTCCAGCTGTTTCTCCGTATTACCGGCTCCAGTGGGAATGGCCATGGCCCCCAGGTATTCCACTCCGGCCTGAAAGCCGATGCCGGCCGTCCAGAGGCCGTAGCCAGGAGTTATCTGCACCCGGTCGCGGCTGGTAACGCCGGCCAGGGCGAAACAGCGGGCCATCATCTGCGCCCAGGCAGCCACATCACCGGCCGTATAAGGAATAATAATCGGTTTACCGGTAGTCCCCGAAGAGGAGTGGATGCGGACGACTTTTTCTTCCGGCACGGCCATGAGGCCCAGGGGCTTACCGTTACGCAGCTCCCCTTTATCGGTGAGGGGGATGTGTTCCAGGTCGGCTGCTGTCCGGATGTCTCCTGGGGTAATGCCGGCGGCACTTAGTTTCTCCCGGTAGTAGGGGGAGTGGTCAAAGAGGCGCCGCACCAGGGCCTGGAGGGCCGGTTCCTGCTGCCGGTACAGGCCCTCATAGTCGAAGTCGCGTTCCATTTCAGGGCGATCGATTTTAGTTGCAGGCAGGCTCATCTTATTTACACCTCCAGGGCTTGTTTTCCCAGTTCAAAGGCCCGCCGGTTCAGCTCGTGGAGCCGGGCCGGCAGGAGCTGCAGGGCCGCGGCCAGCAGGGTATCTGCCGGAAAGGGTAGTTCCATTTTCGTCAGGGTGCCCAGCATCACCATATTGAGGGCTCGGTGGCTCCCGGCCTGGACGGCCAGGGCCGGAGCATCAAGGAGATGGCAATGGGCGACATTGTTTTGCAGGTAAGCCAGGATCTCCTCCAGGGGATAGGGACTGGTACTCAGGGCGGCTGTGACGGGCACTACCGGCGTTGTAGAAACCAGGGCGCTGCCGTCCGGCTTTAAATACCCTAGGTAGCGGCAGGCCTCGGCCGGTTCCAGGGCCAGGAGGATATCGGCCCCGCCGGTGGGGATGAGGGGCCCGACCCCGTCCTGCCCCAGGCGGACGTGGCTGACGACACTGCCTTCCCGCTGGGCCATGCCGATGGTCTCGGCCGTACGTACCGGCAGGCCGGAGGCCAGGGCCGCCGCCCCGATGGCCCGGGAGGCCAGGATTATACCCTGCCCGCCTACCCCGGCAATGAGAATATCCACCTAGACCACCTCCTCAATGGCTGCTACCGGGCAGACCTGGCGGCAGAGGCCGCAGCCGGTACAGGTGGCCGTTATTTGCACGGCGTCGCCGGCCGGCATTAGGGCCGGGCAACCCAGTTCATTAATACAGGTCTGGCAGCCGGTACAGGCAGTTGTGTCCACCTGATACCGCCCGGCGGGTTTAACTATTTGCGGGCAGGGGTGGCGGAGGATTACCAGGGCCGGTCCCGGGGCCGCCAGGGCCCGTTGGGCTACGGCCAGGGTTTCTTCTAAGTTCAGGGGGTCAGCAATAAGGACGGTTTCCACCCCGCAGGCCCGGGCCACCTGGCCGATATCCACCTTCCTGTGGCCGGCGTCTTCGTCCAGACCCGGGTGGGGCTGGTGGCCGGTCATGGCTGTCGTTTCATTGTCCAGGACGACTACGACCATGGGCGCCTGCTGGTGGACGGCATTGACCAGGGGTGGCAAACCGGCGTGGAAAAAGGTGGAGTCGCCGACAAAGGCCACCAGCCGGGTATCGGGCTGGACTCGCACCAGTCCCTGGGCCAGGCCCAGGCCGGCTCCCATGCACAGGCAGGTGTCCATGGCGGCCAGGGGCGGGGCCGCTCCTAGGGTATAGCAGCCGATATCGCCGCTAAAGATTACCTTTTGTCCCCGGGCGGCCTGCTTAAAGGCATAGAAGGAGCCCCGGTGGGGGCAACCGGCGCAGAAGAGGGGCGGTCGCGCCGGCAGGGGTGGCGCCCCGGGCCGGGAAGGTCTACCCTCCGGTTCGATGTCCAGGAACCTGGCTAGGGCGGCGGTCACGATAGGAACGTTAAACTCCCCCTCCCGGTGCAGGTAGCCGTTGTGCTTGCCGGCTACCTGCACCGGGAGGTGGTGGCGCCAGGCCAGGTAAATGACTTGGTCCTCAACGACGGGCTCCTGCTCCTCAACCACGAGGATTCGTTCGACCCGGCTTAGAAAGTCCAGGACGATTTCTTCCGGCAGGGGGTAGGGGGTGCCGATCTTTAACAGGGAGGGCTTTACCCCCAGGTTGGCCAGGGCTTCGGTGACGTAGTAATAGGAAAGGCCGCTGGTGATAACGCCGGTAGGCCCCTGCAAGTGGGCTTCGTTAAAGGGGCTGTTGGCCAGCTCCGCCGCGGCGCGGCGTTGTTGTTCATTTAACCAGACGTGCTGTTTGGCCGCCAGGGAAGGCATAATGACCCAGCGGGGGTCTTTGACAAACCCCGGTACCGGCGGCCGGGGGGCAATGGTTCCAACGGTAACATCCTGGCAGGCGTGACAGGTCCGGGTGGTGGGGCGCAGGATGACCGGCAGGTTCAGCCTTTCCGAGAGTTCAAAGGCGTATTTAGTCATTTCATAAGCTTCCCGGGGACAGGAGGGATCAAGGACGGGAAGTTTGGCAAAGCGGGCAAAGAGACGGGTATCCTGTTCTGTCTGGGAACTGTGGGGGCCGGGGTCGTCGGCCACCACCAGCACCAGGCCCCCCCGGACGCCGATGTAAGCCAGGCTCATGACAGCATCGGCGGCCACATTGAGACCCATCTGCTTCATACTGGCCATGGCCCGGGCGCCGGCGTAGGCGGCGCCGGCAGCGATTTCCACGGCTACCTTTTCATTCACGGACCATTCGGTATAAACCCCGGCCTGGGGCCCCAGGCGCATCAGGGTAGTCATGATCTCCGAAGCTGGCGTTCCAGGATAAGCGGTGGCTACCCGGATACCGGCCTCCACGGCGCCCCGGGCGATGGCTTCGTTGCCCATGAATAATTCCGGCACGGTTTCACCCCTCTGGATAATAAAAAACCGGGCTGCAGCCCGGTAATAGCCCCTCCTGCTATCCTCGGCTCTGCTCGCAGCCAACTCAGCTTAAACTTGACTCGGCTCAAGGCTTAAGATATTTCCTTATTCTTAAACGAAAGTATACCATAATACCCGGCGGTGATCCAGAAAAATTTTCTGGGCTTACGGGCAAAAAAAGGGCCGCTCCCTAAGGAACGGCTAAGTTTAGCCGCCGGCGGGGACCGGCGGCTTGGGAGAGGAGAAACCGGAGGAAGAGCTCATGGGGGAGGGTTAATGAAATAACCCTAAGCTCTTCTTGGTAAATCTGGTATGCAGATTTACCGGTATTATTATGGACGCCGGAGGAGAAGCTTATACCTGCCCCGAGAAAAATTTTTTAGATACCTATCCCGGCAAAATTTCGTGGTTTTTGTTCTTTTTTCTGGGGGTTTCATGCTATAATACCGGGAGGGAAGCTTTATGTTACGGATTATAGCCGGCGCGGCCCGGGGCCGCCGTCTGGTGACCCCTAGGGGCCGGCTGACCAGACCTACCAGCGACCGGGTGCGGGAAGCCCTCTTTAATATTATTGGTACCCTGGTGCCGGGTAGTCTTTTCTTGGACCTTTTTGCCGGTTCGGGAGCGGTGGGCCTGGAGGCCCTGAGCCGGGGCGCCAGGAGGGCTATTTTTGTCGAGAATAATCGCCAGGCCCTGGCCTGCCTGGCGGCCAATCTGCGGGCTACCGGCTTTGCGGCCAGGGGGCGCATTATCGCCCTGGAGGCCAGGCGAGCCCTGGCTACCCTGGCCGGGGAAGGGGAGAGCTTTGACCTCGTTTTTTGCGATCCTCCCTACCGCCAGGGCTGGGGCGAGGTGATTCTACCGGCAGTTATCCCGGTTCTGGCGCCTGGCGGCTTGGTTATTCTGGAGACAGCCAGCACAGAAGCAGGGCCGGCTATACCGGGATTAGCAATAACTACAATCAGGTTTTACGGCGATACGGCACTAAATTTCTATGAAATGGCAGGTGGGCTGGCCGGTGGAGTTTATGACCTTGATTGAAGAAATGGAAAAGATGATCGAAAAAGCACCCCACATTCCCCTCTCAGGTAAAGTTTTTATCGATGGCGATCTGCTTCTCGATTACCTGGATCGTTTAAGAACGGCCCTCCCCGAGGAAGTACGCCAGGCCCAGTGGGTCCGCCAGGAAAAGGACCGCCTGCTGGAGGAAGCTCGCCTGAAAGCCCGGAGTATCCTGGAGGACGCTGAAAAACGCTCGGAAATAATGGCCCAGGAAAACGAACTGGTCCGTAAAGCCCGGGCCCAGGCCAATGAGATCCTCAATAAAGCCCGGGACCTAGCCGGAGAAATGAAGGCCGGGGCGTTAGACTATGCCGACGACCTGCTGGCCCGGCTGGAAACCAGTTTAAAGCAGGCCCTGGCCCAGGTAGACCGGGGGCGCCAGGAATTGCGGGCCTACCCGGCAGCTGCCGCCGGTAAGGAAGCAGCGGCGGCGGCCGAGGAGGAAAAGGCCAACCCTAAAACCGGCGGTAAAGAAGCAGGCGGGCGAAGAGCCCTAACCCGGTGAGAACCAGTAAACAGCTTACCAGAGTAATGGTGAAACCGGTATAATACATACCCAGGGTAAGCCAGGAGACCGGCGGCGGGAAGAAGCCATTACCTGCCAGCCGGGACAGGACCGGCCAGGCCGGTCCCTGGAAAACTTGCACCAGGATAGCAGCCAGGAAGCCGTGGAGCAGGCGGGCCACGATAAAGGGGCCCAGGCGCAGGTCGGTTTTACTGATCATGGCTGCTACCTGGCCCAGGATGGAGAGCCCGGCCCAGCCCATGATGAGGCTGATGCCGGTTAACTTTTCGCCCAGGGGGGCAGCGACCTCGCTGGCGAATTTAGCCCCCATGGTCATTTCAAAGAGGCCGCCGGCCAGGGCCCGAGCCGTAGCCGGGCTTATACTAAAGGGGTGACCGGCATAAAGGAGCGGCCTGGCCAGGAGCTCCAGAAGGCCGAGCATGTCGGCTACCTGGATAATGACACTGAAAAGGATAATAAAACCGCCGATGGTTATTAGAGTTTGAAAGGAATGGCTGGCGGCATCCCCCAGGAGCTGGCCCAAGGGGCGGCCGTCTTTTTGCTGCGCCTGGAGCATGGCCCGCCAGGCCCGTCGGGGCAGGGTAAGAAGAGGGTAATTTACCGGTGGCGAGGCCGGACCCCGGCGGCCATAAAAACGAAAAAGAAGCCCCAGGCAGAGGTTGGCCCCGTAGTGGGCCCCGGCCAGGATGGGTCCCAGGGCGGGATTATGCAGCATACCCACGGCCACGGCCCCCAGCATGAAGAGGGGACTGGCGTTATTGGTAAAGGCGATTAAGCGTTCACCTTCATGCCTGGTGACCAGCCGCTGCTGGCGCAGCTGGGCGGTGAGCATGGCGCTGATGGGCGAGCCGGAGGTATAGCCCATGGCCATTACAAAGGCGCCACTCCCCGGGACATTGAAGAGGGGCCGCATCACCGGTTCCAGGAGCACCCCCAGGAAGTGGACGATACCCAGACCCATAAAGAGCTGAGAAATGATAAAGAAGGGCAGCAGGGCCGGGACGACAATCTCCCACCAGGCCCGGAGGCCGCGCAGGGCGGCCTGAAAAACAGGCTGGGGGAAAAGGATAATGGCCAGGGCCAGGGTAACGACGGCCATGATGGTTATCATGGTCAGGAAAGGGGCCAGGCCCCGGCCCCGGCCGATTATGACTACCGGGTGGCGCATGGTGGTCACCTCATTAGGGACATCCTATTCTGGAATATACGCATTCCCGGTAGTGTTTAGACATAAGAATGGTGGTTATCTATGGCGGGAAAGGGGAAGATCGGCCTGGCCCTGGGTGCCGGCGCTACCAGGGGCCTGGCCCACCTGGGCGTTCTCCAGGTACTAAATGAATATGGCTTTCATTTTGATTGTGTGGCCGGCACCAGCGCCGGAGCCCTTTTCGGCGCCCTGTACGCCGCCGGCAGCGACTTGAACCTCCTGGAGAGGTTGGCCCGGGAACTGAAGGAAGGGCAACTCCTGGACCTGGCCGTCCCCCGTTGGGGCCTGATCCGGGGTGACCGAATTGAGGCGCTTGTGCGAACCTTAACAAGGGGATTGACTTTTGCCGAACTAAAAGTACCATTATATGTAGTGGCCGTCGACGTTGAAAATGGCGAACTGGTAGTGCTGGAAAGGGGCCGGGTTGCCGACGCCGTCCGGGCGAGCATCGCCATGCCGGGCCTTTTTGTGCCCAAAAGGCTGGGGGGCCGCCTGCTGGTTGACGGCGCCGTCCTGGCCCCGCTGCCGGTAGAAGTCCTGCGCCAGCGGGGTGCCGCTAAAGTCGTGGCGGTGGATGTCCATTACAGTGTGACGGAACAAGAAAAGGTACAGGTTAATAACCTGTTTGAACTCTTTTTCCGCTCCCAGGCCCTGACCGGGAGAGCCGTCTGTTGCCAGGCCCTGGCGCAGGCCGACCTGGTGATCCGGCCCGCTGTCGGCCATCTCAGCCCGGCCCGCCTACTCAATGCCGGCGAATACATCGAGGCGGGCCGTAAAGCCGCCCTGACAGCCTTACCCCAACTGGAAAATATTTCCGGAGGAGGATCCTAGTGAAAATCCTAGTCTTAAATTGCGGTAGTTCCTCAGTCAAGTACCAGCTTTTCGACATGGAGGACGAGAGCGTCCTGGCCAAGGGACTGGTCGAAAGAATCGGCATCGACGGGTCGGTCCTGACCCACCGGCCGGTAGGTAAAGACAAGCTAGTCCGGGAAACCGAGATTCCCGACCACAAAGTGGCCATCCGCCTCTGCCTGGAGGCCTTAACTGATCCCCATTACGGTGTCATAAAAGACTTCGGCGAGATCGGCGCTGTCGGCCACCGCATCGTCCACGGCGGTACCTTTCCCCACTCGGTGCTGCTCGATGCTTCGACCAAAGAGGCCATTGGCGAACTGGAGGCCCTGGCACCCTTGCACAACGGCGCTGCCCTCCGGGGCATCGAGGCCTGCGAAGCCATCCTTCCCACTACCCCCCAGGTAACTGTCTTTGATACCGCCTTTCACCAGGGCATGCCCGATTATGCCTATACTTACAGTCTGCCCTATGAACTTTGCCAGAAGCACCACATCCGCCGTTGCGGCTTTCATGGCACCTCCCACCAGTACGTGGCCCTGCGGGCGGCGGCCCTGGTAGGCAAGCCCCTGGAAGAACTGAAGGTCATTACCTGCCACCTGGGTAACGGCTCCAGCATAACCGCCATAAAGAACGCCAAATCCTTCGATACCAGCATGGGCTTTACCCCCCTGGCCGGTTTAACTATGGGGTCCCGCTGCGGCGATATCGACCCGGCTATTGTTCCCTTCCTGATGGATAAAGAAGGCTATACCCCGGCGGAGATGGATCAGGTCATGAACCGCCAGTCCGGGGTCCTGGGGGTCTCCGGCGTCAGCAGCGACTTCCGGGATATTGAAGCCGCCATGGCCGAGGGTAATGACCGGGCGCGCCTGGCCTGGGAGGTTTTTGTCCACAGCGCCAAGAAATATATCGGTGCCTACGTGGCCCTGCTGAATGGCCTGGATGTTCTGGTCTTCACCGCCGGCCTGGGCGAAAACTCCATTGCCGCCCGGGAGGCCATCTGCCGGGATATGGATTGCCTGGGAATAAAAATCGATGCAGACAAGAACCAGGTCCGGGGCCAGGAGAGGGAAATCACCGCCCCCGGGGCCAGGGTGCGCACCTTTGTCATCCCCACCAACGAAGAGTTAATGATCGCCCGGGACACCCTGGCCGTCGTTCAGGCCGGTTGACACCGGTTTACCCTTTCGCTATAATCAACGGGGTGAATGTGGTGAAAATTGGTGTCGGCGATTTAAAAACCAGGCCGGGCGAGGAACTGGAATTCAGTTTTAAAGCCGATTGGTCTCACCTGACAACGGCTACGGCCAGGATTCCTATCCTGGCACCCGTCCTGGTCCGGGGCCGGGTTATTAATACCGGGCCGGTACTGATGGTCAAAGGACAGGTGGCCACGACCCTGGAACTAACCTGCGATCGCTGCCTGGCCAGGTTCAGTTACCCGGTTATAGCTCCCCTGGAAGAGGAATACGCCAGCACAGCAGGCCAGGACCCGGATGAGGGTGAGACGGAAGAAAAAGACCGGGAAATCCGCCCCCTGATGGGTGATGTCCTGGATCTGCAACCGGCAGTAACAGAAGCCCTGATTCTGGCCTTACCCATGAAATGGCTCTGCCAGGAGAACTGCCGCGGCCTGTGCCCCCAATGTGGCCAGAATCTCAATGAGGGCCAGTGCCACTGCCAGGCGGAAACAGTGGACCCCCGCCTGGCGACGCTAAAACAGTTACTGGGTAAATTGGAAGGAGAGGATACCCTTGGGCGTACCCAAAAGAAGGACTTCAAAATCTCGGAAGAATAAGCGCCGTTCCATCTGGGGCCGGAAGGCTGCTCCCCCCCTGGTGGAGTGCCCCCAGTGCCATCAGCTGAAACTAAACCACCGGGTTTGCCCCAAATGTGGCTACTATAAAGGACGGGCAGCCGTTCAGGTAGCCGAGTAAACCCGTCGGCCGGCAGTATCTGCCGGTTATTTTTTTACTTGCATAAATATGACAAGGCCATTATACTATTACTATGGCCTGGTAATATTATTTGGTACCAGGGATTCGGGGTGACATTAGTGGTACGCCAGAGGGGTCATAAGGAAGAACGCCAGGAAGCCCTGCGCCGTTACCTGCGCAACAACCCCTTCGCCACCGATGAAGAGCTGGCGGCGAAGTTCAAAGTCAGCGTACCCACCATTCGCCTGGATCGCCTGGCCCTGGGGATCCCCGAAGTCCGGGAGCGTATCATGACCATGGCCCGGGAAGCCCGGAGTCGTATGCGCGGGGTAACGGCGGAGGAGCTGGTAGGGGAACTAGTAGAGTTACAGCCGGGAGTTTTAGGAATTTCGATTCTGGAGATTACCCCCCAGATGCTGGTCCAGCCTGCCGGCGTGGCCCGCGGTTACCACCTTTTTGCCCAGGCCCATTCCCTGGCCCTGGCTACTGTAGGCGCCGAAGTGGTTCTTACCAGCAGTGCTCGGGTGCGTTACCGCCGGCCGGTTTATGCCGGTGAACGCGTCGTGGCCAGGGCTATGGTCAAAGTCGTCAAGGATTCCACCTGCCTGGTATCGGTCCATTCCCGGGTTAACGGGGAGATTGTCTTTAAGGGCCAGTACATTATCATCACACCCGAGACTGCAGCTGGAGGCGGAACTGCTTGAGAATTGCCATTGATGCCATGGGAGGCGACCTGGCACCCCGGGAGATTGTCCTGGGGGCCGTGGCTGCCGCCGGGGAGGGAAACGCCGAGATTATCCTGGTGGGCGATAAGGGACGCCTGGAGCAAGAACTCGCCCCCTTGCACCCCAAAGGCAGCCTGGAAATATATCACACCGACCAGGTAATTGGTATGGACGAACAGCCGGCCTTAGGCCTGCGCCGGAAACGGGAGGCCTCCATTGTCGTGGCTACCAGGCTGGTAAAGGAAGGGCGCGCAGCGGCCGTGGTTTCCGCTGGCAGTACCGGAGCGCAAATGGCCGCAGCCCTCTTGATACTGGGTCGGAGCGGCAAGATCCAACGGCCAGCCATTGCCACCCTGATACCTACCTTAAAAGGAGCCAAACTTCTATTGGATGCCGGGGCCAACGTCGATTGTCGTCCCGAGCACCTCTATGAATTTGCCCTGATGGGCAACCTGTACGCCAACCGGGTAATGGGGATTACCAACCCCAGGGTGGGGCTACTGAATATCGGCACCGAGGCCTGCAAGGGCAATGAACAGACCTTGGGGGCCTATAACCTTTTGAAAGAGGCACCTTTGAATTTTATAGGTAATATTGAAGCCAGGGAAATTTTATTCGGCGAAGCCGATGTCATCGTCTGCGATGGCTTTGTCGGCAATGCTATCTTGAAGTTCGGTGAAGGCCTGGGCCAGGCCCTCTTTACCATGATCAGCCGGGAGGTTAAAAGGAGCCTCCGGACCCGTATCGGGGCGGCCCTCCTTTTACCGGCCCTGCGGGGGTTAAAGAAACAGGTCGACTATACCGAATACGGTGGGGCCCCCCTGCTGGGGGTTCAAGGAATCAGCATTATCTGCCACGGCAGTTCCAATGCCCGGGCGATTAAGAATGCCATTAAAGTAGCCATGCGTTGTGCCAATGAGGGGCTGGTAACCGCCTTGGGGGACCTGCCCGGAATCAGTCGCGAAGGGAAGATGCGGGAGTGCCAGTCCCATTGAGTTCAGCCGCTATTATAGGTACCGGCTCCTACCTGCCGGAACACATCCTGACCAATCACGATCTGGAAAAAATGGTCGATACCAATGATGAATGGATCCGCACCCGGACCGGCATCCGGGAACGGCGCCTGGCCGACCCGGGGACGGCGGCTTCCGACCTGGCGGTGCCGGCGGCCACCAGGGCCCTGGCTGTTGCCGGCATTCCGGCGACAGAACTTGATGTAATTATCGTCGCCACCGTCACGCCGGACACCCTTTTTCCGGCTACTGCCTGCCTGGTCCAGGAACGCCTGGGAGCCCGAAGGGCGGCGGCCTTTGACCTCTCGGCCGGTTGCAGCGGTTTTATCTATGCCCTGGGGGTTGCCGGCCAGTTTTTGGCTACCGGGGTTTACCGGACGGCCCTGATCATAGGTGTGGAGGTCCTCAGTAAGATCATTAACTGGCGGGATCGTAACACCTGCGTTCTTTTTGGCGATGGCGCCGGGGCGGCGGTCCTCCAGGCCGCCCCGGCCGGCCGGGGGCTCCTGGGCCTGCACCTGGGGGCCGACGGCAGCGGCGGTTCCCTCTTGACTATGCCGGCTGGTGGCTCCCGCCTGCCGGCCAGTCCCACCACCGTTCAGGAACAGCTGCATACCATCCATATGAGCGGGGCCGAGGTTTTTAAATTCGCCGTCCGGGTCATGGGTGAGGCCTCCCTAAAGGCTTTAGAAAAGGCCGGCTTAAAGAAAGAAGATGTGGACTTTTTAATCCCCCATCAGGCCAACATCCGGATTATTGAAGCGGCTACTAAACGCCTAGGTCTAGTACCGGAAAAGGTTTACGTCAACCTGGATCGTTACGGCAATATGTCCAGCGCCTCTATTCCGGTGGCCCTGGATGAAGCCTACCGGGCCGGCCTGCTGCACCGGGACCAAAAAGTGGTCATGGTGGCCTTCGGCGCCGGGTTGACCTGGGGGGCGGCCGTAGTCAACTGGGAACTGGACCCGCCGAAAGGAGCTTGATGGCTATGTTGTGGACACCCCTTTGTGATCTCCTGGGGGTCACCTACCCCATCATCCAGGGTGGTATGGCCTGGGTGGCCACCGGTGAATTGGCGGCGGCTGTTTCGGCCGCCGGGGGTTTAGGTATCATCGGCGCCGGCAGCGCGCCCCCGGATGTCGTCCGCCAGGAGATCCATAAGGTCCGGGAGCGGACGGACCGGCCCTTTGGCGTTAATATTTACTACATGTCCCCCTATGTGGAAGAATTGGTGGACCTGGTCTGTACCGAAAGGGTGCCGGTGGTTACCACCGGGGCCGGTAACCCGGGCAAGCACCTGCTGCGCTTTAAAGAAGCGGGGGTCAAGGTAATCCCGGTGGTAGCCTCGGTGGCCCTGGCCAAGAGACTGGAGCGCCTGGGTGTGGATGCCCTGGTGGCTGAAGGTATGGAATGTGGCGGCCACATCGGTGAGATTGCCACCATGCCCCTGGTACCCCAGATTGTGGATGCCGTACATATACCCGTGATTGCGGCCGGGGGGTTCGCCGACGGCCGCGGCCTGGCGGCCGCCCTGGCCCTGGGCGCCGCCGGTATCCAGATGGGAACCAGGTTTATCTGCGCCAGCGAGTGTACCGTCCACGAACGTTATAAAGAAGCTGTCCTGAAGGCCGGCGACCGGGATGCCGTCGTCACCGGCATGGCCGGCCACTACGTCCGGGTACTAAAGAATAAGCTAACCCGGCAGTTTGAAGAACTGGCGGCTCAGGGGGCCAGATGGGAAGAGATGGACCGCCTCGGGATTGGCAAGTTGCGGGCGGCCGTGGTCGAGGGTGACGTGGAGTACGGCTCGGTAATGGCCGGCCAGAGCGCCGCCATGGTGCGGGAGGTCAAGCCGGCGGCAGCTATTATCGCCGAGGTAATGGCTGAAGCTGAGGCGGTCATTACCCGCCTTAGCCGGCTGATAGGTAACGCATAGGAGGTGGCAGCCTTAATGCCAGGTATCGTCTTCCTTTTTCCCGGCCAGGGTTCCCAGCACGTCGGCATGGGCCGGGAATTGGCCGAGCATTACCCCGAAGCAGCCGCCGTTTTTACCGCGGCCGGGGAGGAGCTGGGCTGGCCGGTGGACCAACTCTGTTTTAACGGCCCGGAGGAGGAACTCGTCCGTACCGAAAACACCCAGCCGGCCCTGCTCACCGTCAGCATAGCCTGTTACCGGGTCCTGGAGGCCCGGGGCCTCCGCCCGGCAGCCGTGGCCGGACATAGCCTGGGGGAATACAGCGCTCTGGTGGCTGCCGGCAGCCTGGCCTTCCGGGACGCCCTGCGGGTGGTAGCCCGCCGGGGTCGCCTGATGGCCGAAGCTTTTCCTGCTGGTGAGGGGGGCATGGTGGCCGTCCTCGGCCTGCCGGCCAGCCGGGTCGTCGCTCTCTGCCGGGAGGTAAAAGATGGCGTGGCCGAGGCGGCGAACTTCAACTCCCCGGGGCAGGTGGTCGTAGCTGGCGACCGGGCCGGCCTGGAAGCCCTTACATCCCTGGCCCGAGCTGCAGGGGCTAAAAAGGTGGTGCCCCTGCAGGTGAGCGGGCCCTTCCACTCCAGCCTCATGGAGCCGGTGGCCCGGGAACTGGCAAACCTTTTAAACCAGGTCCCCCTGGCAGATCCAGCCGTGCCGGTAGTGGCCAATGCAACGGCCGATTATGCCCGCACCGCCGCTGCCGTCAGAGAGAATTTGCGCCGCCAGGTTGCCAGCCCGGTGCGCTGGGAGGAAAGCATGGCCCGTCTCCTGGCCGATGGTTACCACACCTTCGTGGAAGTCGGTCCTGGTAGTGTCCTGAGCGGACTGTTAAAACGCTTGGATCGCCGGGTAACTATTGGCCAGGTAGAAGATATCCAGACCATGGAAAAAACCCTTGCTTTATTGCAGGAGGCCCAGTAAAATGATCCTCAAAGGACAGGTAGCCGTCGTCACCGGGGCATCCCGGGGGATTGGCCGGGCTACGGCCCTGGCCCTGGCCCGGGCCGGGGCCCGGGTGGTCGTCAATTATGCCCAACAGGAAGAGGCCGCGGGCCAGGTGGTGGCCGCTATCAAAGAAGAGGGCGGCCAGGCCTTAGCAGTGAGGGCGGATGTCGGCGACCATGAAGCAGCCCGGGAGTTAATCCAGACCGCTGTCCAGGAGTTCGGCCGCCTGGATATCCTGGTCAACAACGCCGGCATCGCCAGGGATAACCTGGCAGCTAGGTTGAAGCCCGGGGATTGGGAAGCCGTCCTCAGGACCAATCTCACCGGGATTTTCAACTGCTGCCAGGCGGCCCTAAAGCCCATGATGCGCCAGCGCGCGGGCCGGATCATCAACTTGGCCTCGGTAGTCGGCCTGCGGGGCAATGCCGGCCAGGTTAACTATGCCGCCGCTAAAGCCGGGGTCACGGGCTTGACCATGGCCCTGGCTAAAGAAGTGGCTTCCCGGGGTATCCTGGTTAATGCTGTGGCCCCCGGCTTTATTGCCACCGAAATGACGGCCGCCCTAGCGGGGGAGGCGCAGGAGGAATTCTACCGCCATATTCCCCTGGGCCGGCCGGGCGAACCGGAGGATGTCGCCGCAGTTATCCTTTTCCTGGCTTCGCCGGGAGCCAGGTATATCACCGGCCAGGTAATCGTCGTTGACGGCGGCTTGACCCTGGCCTTGTAAGCCGGCGGACCATGAAAATGCGGCCTTGCTAGGGATGGAGGTTATAAGCGAAAATTATTTTTAAAGGAGGTGAGGTCAGTGGACGTTTTCGAAAAGATCAAGGGGATCGTCGCCGAACAACTGGGTGTCGAGGAAGACGAAATCACCATGGAGACTTCCTTTGAGGACCTGAATGCCGATTCCCTGGATATCGTAGAACTTATCATGGCCCTGGAAGAGGAATTCGACCTGGAAATTCCTGATGAGGATGCTGAAAAGCTGACCACGGTAGGGGCCGCAGTAGCTTATATCAAAGAACATACCAAGTAAACTGGTAGGGAAGTCCCGTAGCTTGCGGGACTTCCCCTTCAGAATGAGGGGGTTGCCTTGCAAAAGCGTGTTGTTATTACCGGCCTGGCGGCCATTTCCCCGGTCGGGACCGGTAAAGAGAAGTTCTGGCAGGCGCTGCTGGCGGGCCAGTCGGGTATTGGTCCCATTACGCGCTTTGATGCTGCGGCTATGCCCGTCCGCTTCGCCGGTGAGGTGCGGGACTTTGACCCAGGCCACTTCTTTGACCGCAAAGAAGCCCGGCGCCTGGACCGTTTTACCCAGTACGCCGTGGCCGGAGCGCGAATGGCCCTGGAAGATGCCGGCCTGGACCTAGAAAAGGAGGATCGCGACCGGATTGGGGTAATCTTTGCCACCGGCATTGGTGGCATGGAGACCTTTGAGGACCAGACCCGGGTCCTCCTGGAGAAAGGACCCAACCGGGTCAGCCCCTTCTTCGTACCTATGATGATTGCCAATATGGCTGCCGGGCAGATCTCGATTAATCTGGGCGCCCGGGGGATAAACTTTACCGTAGTCAATGCCTGTGCCTCAGGTACGAACGCCGTTGGCGAGGCCTGCCGGGTCCTGCAGCGGGGGGACGCGGAGGTAGTGATTACCGGCGGCAGCGAGGCCAGCGTGACGCCCCTGACGGTGGCCGGTTTTGCCGCCATGAAGGCCTTATCCCTGCGTAATGACGACCCGGCCCGGGCCAGCCGTCCCTTTGATCGCGGGCGGGATGGTTTTGTCCTGGGCGAGGGCGCCGGGGTCCTGGTCCTGGAAACCCTGGAACACGCTTGCGCCCGGGGAGCCCGCATCTACGCCGAGGTGGTGGGATACGGCTGTACGGCCGATGCCTACCATATAACAGCGCCGGCCCCCGATGCTAGCGCCGCAGCCAGGGCCATGGCCCTGGCCCTCGATGATGCCGGTTTAAAACCCGGGGATATTGATTACATTAACGCCCATGGGACCTCCACCGAGCTGAACGACCGCCAGGAGACCCTGGCCATCAAAAACGTCTTTGGGGCCGACGCTGCCAGGGTGGCCATCAGCTCTACCAAATCCATGACCGGCCATCTCCTGGGAGCTGCCGGGGCCATTGAGTTAATAGTTACAGCCCTGGTAGTCGCCACGGGGGTAATCCCGCCGACTATTAACTATGAGGAACCGGACCCCGACTGCGACCTGGATTATGTCCCCAATAAAGCCCGGGAACAGCAGGTCACGGCCGCCATGTCTAACTCCTTTGGCTTTGGCGGTCATAATGCCACCGTTGTTTTACGTAAACTTTAATGCGCGTGAACTTTAACTAGTGAGAAGGTAAACAGTCAACAGTGGATAGCAGCCAGCGTCAGGAACAGCTCCAGCACTTCTGGCAGCAATTTCATCTCCAGGCCATCGACCTGGAGGGTTTAAATCAAGCCCTCATTCATCCCACTTATGCCTTTGAACACCAGCTACCCGGCGATAACCAGCGCCTGGAGTTTCTCGGGGACGCCGTCCTGGGCCTGGTTATTGCCGCTTACCTTTACCAGGAATTCCCCCACCTGCCAGAGGGGGACCTGACCCGGATGCGGGCGGCCGTCGTCTGCGAGGCCAGCCTGGTCAAGGTTGCCCGGGGATTGCGGCTGGGAGAATTGTTACTCCTGGGCCAGGGCGAAGAGTATAACGGTGGCCGGGAACGGCCCTCCAACCTGGCTGACGCTATGGAAGCAATTATCGGCAGTATTTACCTGGCCGGGGGTTATGAGCTGGCCCGGGATTTTGTCCTGCAGACTTTTACCCCGGCCCTGGCCATATTAAAGGAGACCAGCCCCATTGACAGCAAATCAGCCTTGCAGGAGTTTGTTCAGCAACAGGGAGCGGAAAATGTTGCCTATAAGATTCTGGAGGAATGGGGTCCGGATCACGCCAAACAATATAAAGCCGGTGTCTTTTTAAAAAACCGCCTGCTGGCTACCGGCGAGGGACATAGCAAGAAGGAAGCCGAAAGGGAGGCCGCCCGGGCGGCCCTGGCCCTCCTCAGGGTACAGAACTAAAAAATACCTTTCTCCTCAATTTAATCTTTTCAGTCATTTCCGGAAGGAATACTGCTGCCGGCGTCGAATTAGTTATGGTTACAAAGATTGGCAGAGACGGGGAGGAGGAAGTAATGGAAGTTCTAAAAGTTTCGGCGCAATCGAACCCTAAAGCCGTAGCTGGAGCCCTGGCCGCCGTTTTTCGCCAGTATGGTAAGGCAGAAGTCCAGGCAGTCGGGGCCGGGGCAGTTAACCAGGCTGTCAAAGCCATAGCCATCGCTCGCGGTTTTATCGCCCCTAATGGCATTGATCTGGTCATGATTCCTGCTTTTGCCGAGATTAGCATCGACGGCGAAGAGAGAACGGCCATCAAGTTTATTGTTGAACCCCGCTGAAAACTAATAGCCAGACTGCTCTCCGAGCAGTTTTCTTTATGTCGAGGAATATTTGCGGAGGAAAAAATGTTTCTAAAGGGTATCGAGATCCAGGGTTTTAAAACCTTTGTCGACCGGGCCAGGCTGGAACTGGGACCCGGGGTGACCGGCATTGTCGGTCCCAACGGCAGCGGTAAGAGTAACATTGCCGACGCCATCCTCTGGGTCCTGGGCGAGCAGAGTGCCAAGACCTTACGCGGGTTCAAGATGGATGACGTTATTTTTGCCGGCAGTGCCCGGCGCCGGCCGGTGGGTATGGCTGAGGTAACCTTGTACCTGGACAATAGTGACGGCAGCCTACCCCTGGACTTCCAGGAGGTAGCCCTGACCAGGCGCTTCTTCCGTTCCGGGGAAGGGGAGTATTATATCAACAAGGTCCCCTGCCGTTTACGGGATATTCAGGAACTCCTCCTGGATACGGGTTCCGGCCGGGGAGGCCTGGCCATAGTCGGCCAGGGCCGCCTGGAGGAGATTCTTGCCGCCCGGCCGGAGGAACGGCGGGCGGTCCTGGAGGAAACGGCCGGCATTGCCCGCTACCGCTTGCGGAAAAGGGAGGCCCGGCAGCGGCTAGACGGGGTCGAGCAGGATTTGACCCGCCTACAGGATTTAATTGGCGAGCTCAAGGGACAGCTGGGCCCGGCCTCCCGTGAGGCCGGCCGGGCGCGCCGCCACCAGCGACTCAGCCGGCTCCTTAGCCAAATCGAGTTAATCCTGAAGGCCAGGGAACTGGAGGATATTACAGAACGCCTCCGGCGCCACCAAGAGCGCCGGCAAGTTATAGTTGACCAGGAAACGGAGTTAATGGCCGCCATCGACGAACTAGTCCGGGAGACCAGGGAAATACAGGAAAAACAGTCCCGGCACCAGGATGCCAGGCAACGTGGCCAGGGAGAATTACAAAACCTCCGGGAACAGCTGATCCAGACCCGGAGCCAGTTGCAGATAGTTGAGGAGAAACTGGCCGACCTGACCGGGCAAAAGGAAGAGGACCGCCACCGGGAAAGCCAGCTGGTCGAGGAGGAGAATAATCTCGAGGCCCTGGCTGTCGATTTAACCCGGCAGGAGCAGAGCTATGCAGAAGAGGCCGCCGGCCTGGAAAGGGAACGCGACCAAAGCCAGGCTACCCGGGAGAAGTTGCAGGCCGAGGGTAAAGAGTTAGCCCAAAGGTTGGAGAAGATCAAGGAAGACCTTTTTCAGGTGGTCCACGAGCGGGCCGGTTGCCATAATGAACTGGTACGCCTGGAGGAAAAACAGGCCGGGATGGAGCGGGTGCTGGAGCAGAAAAGGAGCCAACTCCGGGAATTGCAGGCCGAGGCGGGGAACCTGGAGGCCCAGATCCAGGCCGGGCAGAAGGAACTGGCCTGTTTGGAGGCCGCTTTAAAAGCCCTGGAGGGGAAAAAAGCCGGCCTGGAAACCGGCTTGCCCTTAAAGGAAGCCGACCTGGCCGCCCGGGAGAAAGAACTGGCCGGCTTAAAAGAACGGCAGCGGCTGCTGGTGGCCAGGCTGAAGGTTTTACGCCAGGCCCAGGCTGATTATGAGGGTTTTGGTGAGGGCGTCAAGGCTATTCTCCAGGCCCGGAGCCAGGGTGAGGCCGCCTGCGCCGGGGTCCTGGGGGTGGTAGTCGAAAAAATCGCGGTGCCCGACGAGCTTACCCGGGCCATCGAGGTGGCCCTGGGCGGGGCGGCCCAGCAGATCCTGGTCCGGACGGCGCCGGAGGCGGAAAGGGTCATCGCGTTCCTCAAAGCCCGGCAGCGTGGCCGGGCTACCATCCTGCCCCTGGCGTGGTTGGAGCCCCGGCACTGGCCGGCCTGGGCCAACTGGGTTTTCCAGGAACCCGGGGTCCTAGGGGTGGCGGCCGGTCTGGTACAGAGCGGGGTCGAAGTGCGCCCGGCAGTCGACTATCTCCTGGGGCAGATCCTGGTGGTGGCCGACATCAGGCGCGCCCTGGCCCTGGGCGAACGCCTGCGGCCGCCGGTGCGTCTGGTCACCCTGGAAGGCGAGGTTATCCAGCCCCGGGGACCGGTCACCGGGGGAAACGCCCGGCAGAGTGCCGGTTTCCTCCAGCGCCGCCTGGAGATCCAGCAGGGTGAGACGGAGCTGGCCAACCTGGTGGCGCAAATAAATGATGGCCAGGAACGGGTTGGACAGCTCGCACGAGGACTGGAAAACGACCGCCGGGAGTTGCGCCGGTTAATGGAGGAATTGATCGCCCGCCGGGGGCAGGTCCATAACCTACTGCAACGCCTGGGTGAATATAAAGAACAGAAATCCCGCCTGGATGAGAAAAAAATGATCCTGGAAGAGGAACTGGCCCGCCAATCGAACGATACCCGGGAACTGGACGCGGGCCGGCGGGAACGGCGGGAACTCTTGACCCGCCTGGAGGTCAGGGAGAGGGAACTCCAGGGAGAATTGTCCACCTGGCAGGAAAAGTTGGCCGGCATCCGCCAAACCCTGACCTCCATCCAGCAGGAGTTGGCTGTTAACGAAGCCCAGCGACAATCCCTGATGGCCGCCAGGGAACTACTGGCTGAGCGTGAAAGGGAGCTGGCGCGGCGGCGGGAAAACTGGCGGCACCAACAAGCCGAGCTGGCCGCCAGGATGGCAGCGGCTGCGGCCAGGGAACAAGAACTTCTGGCTACCCGCGAAAAGCTGGCCGGTGAAGAGGAATGGCTCCAGGGGGCCGTCGCCCAGGCCCGGGCCGGCCTGGAGCGCCTGGGCGTTGAAGACTCGGCCCTGGCCGGGCGCCGGGAGGAACTAGAAAACCAGCTGGCCGCACTGCAGTTGAAAAAGGAGAAACTAGCCTCTCGCCGGCAGCAGGAGGAAATCAGTATTGCCCGCCTGGAAACGACCCGGGCCACCAGCCAGGAGGAGCTGGCAGAACGTTTTGGTCCCGCCTGGGAGGAGAAATTACTCCAGATACCCTCCCACCTCCCCGGGAAAGCAGCCCGGTTGCGAGAGCCCCTCCGGGAAAGGCTGGCCGGTTTGGGTGAGGTTAATCCGGGGGCCATCGCCGCCTATGAGCGATTAAAGGAGCGCTATGACGAACTCGAAAAGCAAAGGCAGGACCTGGAGGCAGGCCAGGCGGCCCTGGAACAGGTAATTGCCGAGATGGATAAATTGATGGCGCGCCAGTTAAAAGCCACCCTGGTGGCTGTGCAGGAACAGTTTACCGCCATTTTCAGGGAACTCTTTGAGGGCGGCGAGGCCAGCCTGGAATTAACCGGTAGCGAGGATATTTTAGAAGCCGGCCTGGAGATTATCGCCCGTCCTCCGGGCAGAAAACCCCAGCACCTAGCCCTCCTCTCCGGTGGGGAGAAGGCCCTGACGGCGGTAGCCTTTATCTTTGCCCTCCTAAAGATCAAGCCCAGCGCCTTCTGCATCTTTGACGAGGTGGATACGGCCCTGGATGAGGCCAATGTGGAACGCTTCGCCCGCCTATTACGCCAGTTTGCCAGCCGTACCCAGTTTATCGTTATCTCTCACCGCCAGGGTACCATGGCCGCCGCCGATGTCCTTTACGGGGTGACCATGATGGAGCAGGGCGTCTCCCGCCTGGTTTCCGTCCGCCTGGAGCAACTGCCGGCCTGATGTCACAAAACCTCCCCCGGCGGTGTTATAGTTATAGCAGGGGTGGCAAGGGAGGGATGACCCATCAAATCTGCTGAATTCGAAGCCCTGTTTCAGAGCTACTACCCCCTGGTGTACCGGCGGCTCTATTACCTCCTGGGGGAACGGGCGGCGGCCGAGGATCTGACCCAGGAAGCCTTTTTAAGGCTCTACCGCCAGCCGCCCCGGGATAAAGGCAACCTGGGCGGCTGGCTGCTCCGGGTGGCGGCCAACCTGGCCTACAATTACCTGCGCGGCGAAGAGCGGCGCCGCCGCCGCGAGGAGGGCCAGTTCCGGGTGGAAGCCGGCGTTATCCCCCTGGAGGAAACGGTCATCCGCAGCCAGGAAGCCCGGCAGGTCCATCAATGCCTGGCAAAACTCCCGCCCCGGGACCGCATCTGCCTGCTCTTAAAGAATGCGGGCCACAGCTACGCTGAGATTGCCGCGGTCATCCAGGTGGATAAGAATTCAGTGGGTACCATCCTGGCCCGGGCGCGGCGGCACTTCGCCGCCCTGTACAGCGAACTGGAAGGGAGGGACGACCATGTGTCCGGAAGAAGGCCTTCTTGAAGCTTTCCTTGATGGTGAATTGGATACCGAGATGACGGCCCGGGTGGCCGGCCACCTGGCAGGGTGCCCCGCCTGCCGGCGCCGCCTCCAGGACCTGGAGGAGTTAGCCGGCAGGGTAAGGGCGACCCTGCAGGCTTACCAGTGGGATACCGAGGCCGCCGGTCGTTGTTTGCGGGCGCCTGGTCCCGGCTCCCTGGCCCATCGCTACCAGCCCCTGACTAAAACAAGGGGGATCGCTAACATGATCCGGCAACATAAGTGGTTTTCCGGCGTGGCCGCGGCCGTCCTGGCCCTGGCCGTCTTCTTAAGCTGGGCCCCGGGCCGCAGCCTGGCTGCCCAGTTCCTGAACGTCTTCCGTATGGAAAAGATCCAGGTGGTCAAGATCACCCCCGAGGATATGGCCCAGTTGAATCAACTCTTTAACGGCCAGGGGGGCGAAGCCGCGATTAAGAACTTTGGCCGGGTGGAGGTTAAGCAGCCGCCTGTAGGGAGGGTTGCAGCCGACCCGGGCCAGGTGGAGGCCCTCAGTGGGCTGAAGCTGGATCTACCCGCCACCCTGGCCGGGCGGAACAGGGTGGCCATCAGCGTAGAGCAGTCGCCGACCGTTACCTTTACCCCCGATGTCGAGAAGCTCAACAGCTACCTGCAGAAACACGGCGGCGTCCTGCTGCCGGCCGACCTGGGGGGTAAGTCCTTTACCCTGAGCATCCCGCCCCTGGTCCGGGCCGACTATGGTCAGCCATCTAAGGGTGGGGGTTTTAGCCTCTACGCCGCCCGGGATCTGACTATTGACGCCCCCCAGGGAGTTGATTTGATTGCCCTGCGTCAGGCCCTGTTGAACTTACCCTTCCTGCCCGCCAACCTGCGCCAGCAACTGGCGGCCATTAACGATTGGCAGCATACCCTGCCCATCCCGGGGACCCGGGAGATGGCGGCGCGGGAGATCACGGTCAACGGCAACCAGGGTGTCTACTTTAGCGACGGCGCCACTAACGGCAAGATTATCCTGGCCTGGCGCCAGGGTAATAGCTGGCGGGCTATCAGCGGCCTGTCCCTGGACGAAGCCCTGCGGGTAGCGGCGGAGGTTAAGTAATGGCTATTATTGAAGCCCAGAGCCTGACGAAGGTCTACGGCCGCCAGGTGGCCTGCCGGGAGATCTGCCTCTCTGTTGAAGAGGGGCAGGTCTTCGGCCTTTTAGGCCCCAACGGTGCCGGCAAGAGCACCCTGGTGAAGATGCTGGTGGGCCTGGTCTACCCCACGGCCGGAGAGGCCCGGGTGGCCGGCTACCCGCCCCAGGACCTCCGGGGCCGGCGCCAGGTGGGCTTTTTACCGGAGAACTTCCGCCTCCACGGCTGGCTGAAGGGGGAGGAACTGTTAACCTTCCACGCCCGCCTGGCCGGCCTGGATAGCCGGGTCGCCCGGCAGCGGGCCGCCGAGGTCCTGGAACTGGGGGGCCTGGCCGGGGAAGGCCAGAAGCTGGTGGCCCACTACAGTAAGGGGATGCAGCAGCGCCTGGGCCTGGCGGCCGCCCTGGTGGGCGACCCGCGGGTGGTCTTCCTGGACGAGCCTACTTCGGCCCTGGACCCCCTGGGCCGGCGCCAGGTAAGGGAGATCCTCCTGGCCCTGAAGGAGGCCGGCAAGACCGTCTTCTTAAACAGCCACCTCTTGAGCGAGGTCGAGCAGGTCTGCGACCGGGTGGCCATCATCAACAGGGGGACGGTAGTCGCCAGTGGCCGGCTGGCGGAACTCCAGGCCGGCCCGACGATGGTCACTATCGAGCTGGCTGGCCTGACCAGGGAGCTGGCGGCGGAACTCTGCCGGTGTTATCCAGACCTGCAACTGGCAGGCGACCGGCTGACCATGGCCCTGGGTGACCGGGAGGAGGTCGCCGCCTTGGTGGGCCGGCTGGTGGCCGGGGGCTGCCGCATCTATGAAGTGGTGCCCGGCCATAACTCCCTGGAGGACATCTTCGTCCACCTGGTACGGGAGGGGGAGCAGGCATGTGGCTGATGGCCCTCTTTACCTTCCGGGAAGCCTGGCGGAAAAAGATAGCCCTCATCGCCGGCGTCCTTACCCTGGCCTTCCTCATTCTCTACGGCACCGGCCTGCACTTTATAGCCCGGGATATGGTGAATACGCCCAATCCCGCCGCCAGCGCCACCAGTTACTATGCTATGATGCAGGCGATTACTATCTTTGTCCTAGGGATCTACCTGGCCAGTTTCCTGTTGGCGGGCCTGGCCATCCTGGCCGCTGTCGGCAGCGTCGCCGGGGAAATCGAGAACGGCACCCTTTACACCCTGGTGGTCCGGCCCCTCACCCGCCGCGACCTGCTACTTGGTAAATTTTTGGGCCTGGCCGCCATGCTGGTGATTTATGCCGCCCTCTTTTTCCTGGCCCTGGCCGGCCTGATCTACTGGCAAACGGGCCTGATCATCCCCGGGCTGGTGCCGGCCTTGGGCCTCTTTATCCTGGAGCCCCTGGTCCTCCTGGCCGTCACCATGTTGGGGACCACCAGGCTTAGCACCCTGGGTAACGGCGTCCTGGCCTTCGCCCTCTACGCTATCGCCATCGTCGGGGGCATGATGGAGCAGATCGGCGCTATGATGGAAAGTACTACCGCCACTATTTATACCGGCGTAATCACCAGCCTCCTCCTGCCGGCGGACGCCGTCTACCGGCGGCTGGTGGCGACGGTAGTGGACCTGATGCCCGCCGGTAACGGCCAGGACCTTCCCCGCTTTGTCAATCCCCAGATGACCCTGGGCCCCTTTGGCAGCCAGTCTACCCCCAGCAACCTGATGCTCCTCTACACCGTTGCCTATATTGTTATCCTGCTGGCGCTGGCAATTTATAGCTTTAAACGGCGGGATATATAACCCCGCGCATCACCCTTGGACAAAAGGCCTCACCTCTGGTAAAGTAGAGGGGAGGCCTTTTTACGTTACGTTGATCATATCCTACAGGGGGAATTGTGGTGAACTTTTTCAACAAGCTTAAAGAGGGTTTAACTAAAACGCGCCAGAATCTCACCCAGCGGGTGGGGGCGCTGCTGTCCGGTAGCAGCCGGCTGGATGACGATTTCTTTGATGAGCTGGAGGAGATCCTGGTCACGGCCGATGTCGGCGCCCGGACCAGCATGGAATTGGTAGACAGGATACGCCGGCAGGTCAAGGAACGCAAGCTAAGCGAGCCCGCAGCCGTCGGCGATTTGCTCCAGGAGGAAGTCGCCGGGATCCTGGGGGAGGAGATTCCCCGCCTGGGCTGGTCCCCCACGCCGCCGACGGTCATCCTGGTGGTAGGGGTCAACGGCGCCGGCAAAACGACCACCATCGGCAAGCTGGCCTACCGCTTTCAACAGGAGGGTAAAAAGGTCGTCCTGGCGGCAGCCGACACCTTCCGCGCCGCCGCCGGCGAGCAACTGGCCATCTGGGCCGAGCGGGCCGGGGCCGGGCTAATCCGTCATCAGGCCGGCGCCGACCCGGCGGCGGTAGTCTACGACGCCATTCAATCGGCCCGTAATCGCCGCGCCGACGTGATCCTGGTGGATACCGCCGGCCGCCTGCAGACGAAAACGAATCTGATGGAGGAGTTGAAGAAGATCCACCGGGTAATCGAACGGGAGCTGCCAGGAGCGCCCCACGAGGTCCTCCTGGTATTGGACGCCACCACCGGCCAGAATGCCCTCTCCCAGGCCAAACTTTTCAGCGAAGCAACCGGTGTTACCGGAATTGCCCTGACCAAACTCGACGGCACGGCCAAAGGCGGGGTGATCCTGGCCATCGCCGCGGAGATGGGTATCCCTGTCAAACTGGTAGGCCTGGGGGAAGGCCTGGACGACTTGAAAGACTTTCAACCCCGGGATTTCGCCGCCGCCCTGTTCAGCGGCCTGGCCGGGGAGAAGGGGGAATAATCATGGGTAAAATCTTAATCAAAGGCTGCACCATTGTTCCCATTGCTGGCGCGGTGGTAGAGGATGGTGCCATCGCCATCAACGACGATCGCCTCGATTATGTTGGTCCGGCGCAGGGGATAGCGGCGGACTGGCAGGCCGATACTGTCATTGCAGCCGGGGGGATGGTCGCCCTGCCGGGCTTGGTCAACGCCCACACCCACGCCGCCATGACTCTACTGCGCAGTTACGCCGACGACCTGCCCTTAAAGCAATGGCTGGAAGAAAAGATCTGGCCGCGGGAAGCAGAACTCGACCGGGAAGATATCTACTGGAGCACCCAGCTCGCCCTGCTGGAGATGATCCGCTCCGGGACCACCACCTTTGCCGATATGTATTTTTATATGGATGCCGTGGCGGAAGCGGTGGTGGCGGCCGGCCTGCGGGGCTGCCTCAGCCAGGGGTTAATTGGTATTCAGGATGGTGCTGGTAAGCGCCTGGCGACGGGCATCAGCCTGGTTAAAGAATGGCAGGGCGCCGGTGAGGGCCGGGTGACCACCATGCTGGGTCCCCACGCTCCCAACACCTGTGCGCCGGAATACCTAACTAAGGTGGCGGAAACCGCGGCCGGACTGGGAGTGGGCCTACATATCCACCTGGCGGAAACCCGGGGAGAGGTCGAAGAAATTAAAGCCCGTTATGGGGCTACCCCGGTAGCCCTGGTGAACAAGTTGGGCCTCCTGGACTTGCCTGTCCTGGGCGCCCATTGCGTCCATCTAACCACCGAGGATATCGCCATCCTGGCCGCGAAAAAGGTCGGTGTGGCCCACTGCCCGGAGAGCAACTTGAAACTGGCCAGCGGCGTGGCTCCGGTAAAGGAGATGCTGGCTGCCGGCGTCAATGTAGCCATCGGCACCGACAGCGCCGCCAGCAACAACAATCTGGATATGATAGCCGAAATGCGCACCTGTGCCCTGCTGGCTAAAGGCATTACCGGGGATCCAACGGCCATACCCGCCCACCAGGCCCTGACCATGGCCACTTTGAACGGGGCTAAAGCCTTGGGCTTAGATAAAAAAATCGGCACCCTGGAAGCAGGCAAGAAGGCTGACCTGATCCTGGTCAACTTGCGCCAGCCCCACCTGATGCCGCCCAACGACGTCGAGGCCAACCTGGTCTACGCCGCCCGGGGCAGCGATGTGGATACCGTCATCGTTAACGGGAGGATTCTCATGGCCGGGGGCGAGGTCAAGACCCTGGATGCGGAAGAAATTTATGCCATGGTTACGACGCGGGTAAAACAAGGGTAAAGATGCCCATACAGCCAGGTGGTGCAAGCACAAGGAAAATCACAGGGTAGACGCTTATGTAAGTTTGATAGTCTACCGGGGGAGGGGTAAGCTTCCTGCAGGCAATAAGGGCAAAAAAATTCCACCCCCTTCCACGCCTACGAGGTTAGCTGCCGGGTGCGGACCAAGGATGGCCCTACCTCGCCCTGGACTTCCTGGAGGAACCCTGTCAACTGGTTCCTGACTCACGGGCCGGGCGGGGATTAACCCCTCTTACCTGGTTCCCCCGTTTCCTACGAGGAAATTCGGCGATCTGGTGGAAGAAGTGGAATTGATGGCAGATATTATTGTAGCACTGGCACCAGGTTTTGTTAACATAAAACTTAATGGTAGATGTAGTTGGTTTATTCCAGGAGATCATACTTTACCCTTAGGTGATGCCGCCTCGGGCGCTACAGGGTCTTGCGCCGGAGGGGGGACTGGCCCCAATGAGAGGTTAATTATGAAAAAAGCCCTGTTTCTCTTTTCATTCTTATCGGTGCCGCGTAGACGGCATTGAAATCTTGTCTTAAATCTTACCTTTGGGGGAGAAACTGATGCAATACCGCCAGCTTGGTCGGACCGGCATGAAAGTTTCCGAGCTTTGCTTCGGGGCTCTGCCCATGGGGCCGCGCCAGAAAAACATAGATGTGGATACCTGTACCAGGATCATCAAGAAGGCACTGGACGGCGGCGTTAATTTTATCGATACAGCTCAAATTTATGAAACTTACGAGCCCATTCGCAGAGCTCTCCAGGGTCATAACAGGGAAGTAGTTATAGCTACCAAGTCCAGCGCCACTACCTACGATGATATGGAACAGGCCATCAGGGAAGCCCGGGAAAAGCTGGCAGTGGATTATATCCATATCTTCCACCTTCACGCCGCCCGGGCTACGGCAAACATTTTTGAGGAAAGGGCCGGCGCTTTCCGCTGCCTCCTGGACGCCCAGGAAAAAGGGCTGATCGGGGCGGTGGGCCTTTCCACCCACGGGGTGGCGGCCGTGCGCAAGGCAGCTACGGTAAAGGAAATAGAAGTCATCTTCCCCTTGTTAAATATCGCCGGCATGGGGATCATTGATGGCAGCCGGGAAGACATGCTGGCGGCCATAGCCGTCGCCGTCGACGCCGGCAAAGGGGTTTACCTGATGAAGGCCCTGGCCGGGGGCAATTTGCTGGGCCGTTACCACGACGCCATGGCCTTTGCCCGCCAGGTACCCGGCATTGCCGCTGTGGCCGTAGGCATGGTCAACGAGACGGAGGTGGATTACAACCTGGGCTACTTTAACGGCGCCGACCCCGGGCCGGTAGAAACCTCCACCAAGGGATTTGCTGTAGTGGAAAGCGTCTGTAGCGGCGACGGTGCCTGCCTGCAGGCCTGCACCAATGAGGCCATCACCATGGTTAACGGCAAGGCCAGGATTAACCCCGACAAATGCCTCCTGTGCGGCTACTGCACTGAAGTCTGTCCGCATTTTGCTATCAGGATGATTTAAACTTTAATGCTTTAATTTATTCTATGATGACAATTCCTTCCTCTTTCAGCCAATCCTTTACTCGCTGGATATCACGTTCTTCCTTGAATTTAAACCATTTTTACCGCCAAGCCGGGTAGCGGGCTAACACCTCCTTAAACCGACGAAAGGCACCCTTACCATTAATATAATAGCCACTTCCAGTAAATCGCGAACATGGGCATCATCTATTTCGCTGATAAAATCCTCCATATCAGCGTATCCCTCATAGCTTTCTATATAGGGAATCCGGAGGTAGTGTTCCAAATTGGCGTCGATTTCCTCCGTTAGTCGCTCATGTTCTTCTGGATCGGTGAAGCTATCGGGCACAGGCCACCGCCGTCCTCTTTACCTGTTCATCTACCGCGGCCAGGCCGTAGCTCCTGTCGATCTGCATCGCCAGGTATAACAACAACAAAATTATCTTTGGATCAAAAGCCTGGACAGAAAGTATTCCGGCTTGTCTACCAAATCTTAAACCAAATTGCGTTTCTTCCACCAGGCCTGTACGTAGCTCCACAGGCTACCGCCTGCATCGGCGGTGACAATAGCTACGGCAATTTTGGGCAAAACCAGGGGATGGGGGTAGATGAGATAGCGGGGCTCCCAGCGGGGAGCATACTTTTCTTTGAACTGGCGTAACCCTTTAAAACTGTAAAGCTGGTTAAAATTCTGGTATAAAAAATAAACCGCGCGTTCTTGCAAGCCGGCGCCGGGATGCTCGCCTACGTTGGCCAGCGGGCAAAGGCCCAGGTTAAAGGTATCATAGCCTTTTTCCTTAAAGTATTCTATGAGCCGGACAAACATAAAGTCGATCAGCCCCCTTTCCACTCCCCGCCGGCGCATAAGATCAATGGTTCCTTCCCGGCGCTGGTATTCAGGAATGATGTTGGCAAAGGCCTGAATTTCTCCCGCTGGGTCCTTAACCACAATCACGGGGCAGGAACGTATGTATTCCGGGTCGAACCATCCCAGGGAAAACCTTTTTTCCCCGCCTTTTTCTGTTCTTAACCATTCATCAGACACCTCTTTTAAGCTCCTTAAAATTTCATCCTTCAATGGCGGAAAATACAGTTCTGTTATATAGCCCTTACGCTCCATACGATTTACCGTTTGCCTCAGGCTCTTGCGACTTTTCCCGGCCAGGGTAAAAGTTGGTAGGTCGACCACTGCCTCTTCGCCAATTTTAAGGGTTTTATAGCCATGGGCTTGATAGACGGCTAAAAAATCAGGTAGAACTTGATAAAAAGCTGGGTACCAATCATTCCGGTTGCAAAACGCCGTGAATTCAGTTACTAGGTGCGGGATATCTTCCTGCGGGCCTACCGGGTCACCCAGAATTACAGCTACATTGCCTATCACCGTGTAGGCTACGAAGCTTTCTCCTGATTGGCTGAAATAATATACTTTGTCCGGCAGTAGAGTCAGGTGGACCAGGGAGGAGCGGCCGTATTTTTGAACGATTGCTGCCGCCCTTTTCCGCTCCGTTAACAGGACGGTACGGCGGTAAACCACCGGGCGTAGCACCATGCCGAGCCCGTAAACTAATCCCCCCATCTGGATAATCGCCAGGGAATCTAAAAACCACTTGGCCAGGCGATTGGGCCGTGCCAACTCCGGCGTACTGAGCCAGGCCAAGTAAGCCATTGTCTGACGTAAAGCCTCAGGGATACTAAAAAATTGGTGGAAATGTTTATCCAACAGGTAAAAACCTAAAAGGCCGTATAAGCAAGTAAAAAGGGTAGTGCCGACAAAAATCGCCAACCCGTGGCGCACTGAAGGCGGGTCACTGGCGGCGGTAAACTCGGACCTTAAAGCCAACAAGATCAGTAAAAGGATCAGGTTGATGGCGGCCATGCCGTAGTGCAAACCCCGTAGCAGGTTGGAACCCGTTGCTACAAGGAGCATAATTACGACAATCCCCCAGGCCTGTCTTTTCCGGCGGGCCAGGCTCCAGGAAAGAAAAAGTTGGACACTTCCGGCAACAATATTGCTGAGCCAGCTACCCCGTAAAACTGACCCTGTTAGGTATTGTCGCAGCCAAATCATCCGGGCCGGATGATAGAGAAGCCAGGCAGAAAGGATGTTACTCAAACCCAGCAAGCCGACGCTAATGGCTGCCAGGGTATGGTGACGAGGAAACTCCTTCCTTATCATTGGGCCACCGACCGTTTAAAAAGGATTAAGCCGCAGAACATCGGCAACCAGAAGCTTAAGCCGCGGTAGATGAAAGTGACCAAAACGGCTTGTTCTAGAGGGATGCCCAGGGAGGCATAAGCGGCAGTCATGGCTCCTTCCATGAGACCGACTCCCTGGGGCGTGAGAGAAACAATCATAAACAATACCCCTATGGCGTAACCAATAATTAAGCGGGCTAAACCGGGGTTTTGATGAAAGGCCAGGAAAAGGGCCTGGAGCTGGAGCAAGCCTATTCCTTCGACCAGCAGGGCGTGGCATGCCGCCCGCCCCAGAGCTGAGCGATCCCGGAGAATGGTCTGCAGTATAGAAGAAAGTCTGCCGGTGAATTCTTCTAGGATTTCGTCCCAGTTCATAGTTTGGGCTATCTTACCTGGTTGAAAACCATTAACTGAATGAACGAGTTTGCGGGCCATCTTTAAAAATATCCCCGGTCTTGTGGCTAAAAGGAGTAATCCTGAGGCCAGAGCGGCAATTAAGGCTACCAGGATGGCGGTGGCGACCAACTCGTATTTTTGCAGGTCGCTCCACCGGCAGAGGTAGATAAAGGCTATGGCGAGTACCAGAAAAAAAGCTAGGTAGTCGAAAAGGAAGAAAAGGATATTGGCTACCAGCACCCTGGCCATATCCCATTGCCGGCGCCGGGCATCATAGAGCATTAACCCCGTTCCCGCCATGGTGCCTCCGGGAACAACTGCCGCTACGAAAGCCGCTGCCACTACCAATGAAGAGAGGTGCCTCATCTTCGCCGGGAGCCCGGCCATCTGATAGACGGCGACATATAAGGCACTTTGATTTAAAAGGAATAGCAACTGCAAAAAGGTGGCCGGGGCTAGCCACCACCAGACACCTTGCTGGAGAGTCTGCCATATTAACCTGCCTTGTCCCAGCTTAATCGCAACTGTGCCGACAGCCAGAAAGAGTATCGCTATATAAAGCACCTTGGAAAGGGGGGCTGGAGAAAAATCCTTTGCGGCCATGATCTCCCTCCAATCTTAATCTCCTTAATCATATAATATTCTCGCGTCAGGCGTAAAGCCTATAATAAAGTTACCAGATAAAGTTACCAGGCCCCTGCCCGGCCACCATGGGAACGCCGCAATAGAAATATCAATAAATGTAGACAGGTTAGAGGACTGGCTTGCATTTGGCCTGGAAAAGGCTATAATTAGTACGGTAAAATACTCCTGTTATGGCCAGCGTTTTTATCATGAACGGGGCATATTTAGCGAGGTGAGGGAGTTGGCCCCCAGGGCCCACTTAACCAACTTGTACAGCAAAATAAAGGAAGAGGGCGGGGAGCAATTCAGTACCGTAACCATCGAGGCCACCGCCCCGGCAGAGGTGAAGCTCAGCTACCCGGCACCGACCCTCTGCCAGGTGCAGGTCCGGGCCGCCCTGACCATGGACCCCGGCCCCCTATACGTTCAGGACGGCATCATCAAAGGAGTAACTATTGCCTCCGGGGAGGAACTGGTAACCTTTAAAATCGACCTGAATGAAGAGGTCCAGGCCCGGCTAACCTGTACGGAAGGGATGCCCTACCGGATTGGCCTGAGCTTCAGCCGCCGGCCCCTGCAGGATTTCTATCAAGGCCGGGTAATCGTTGTCGATCCCGGCCATGGCGGTAGTGATACCGGCCAGCGCGGGCCGGTTAACCTTCTGGAAAGGGATATGGCCTGGAAAACAGCAGGCTACCTAGCTGGTATCCTGGAGGGGTTACAGGCCCGGGTGGTCATGACCCGCAGCCAGGATGAGAATCCCTCCTGGTGCGAGCGCCTGGCCAAAGTCCCTGCCGATGCCTTTTGCTTTATCAGCTGTGCAGCTGCCGTCCTGGGCCGTTTAATCAAGAAAAGGGGCCTTTTCTACGTTGTCGCCGGGCGCCAGTTGTCTTTGATTGACGATATTGCTGGGACCATGTACCCCTACGAGCGCCATATCGTCATGGGACCGAAAAACCCGGGGCAACTGGTGCGGGACATCAAAAAGGCCACCGGTGCCGAGGCGGTGATTGCCGATGTCAACGATAAAAAGTGCGTTGACATCCTGGGCATTACCGACAGGAGCTACCTTCCGGCCGTGACGGAGGCCCTGCGGGCTAACCCCTTTGGCAACGAGGATGAACAAACGCCCATCGTTATTCTCAAACGGCAGTAACTTTACCCAAGCCTTCTGTATTAACCTATGCGAAATAGCGAGGAGCCAAATTCTTTGTTTGGCTATCTTGACTTTTAGGTGTACGCCACGCTATAATTTTTATGGATAAAATTGAATAAGGCTTTCCTTCGTTAGGTGAGGCTTCTGTATAGACAAACGCCACTGCCCGGAAACGTCGAAAGACGCCAATGGGTCAACAGGTATTACCGGCTTAAGGTTTTACCTAATGTGGCTGAGAAAACTCTCTAGCTATGCACGTGCCAAAACTCAACGAGTGGGGGAGAGTAATTTTTTTGTGCATAAAAGACTTCCCCCTAGGGAAGTCTTTTTAATCGTTGTGATAATATGATTTAAAGCTTATCTCTTAATACACCCTGGCTACGGGGCATCCGTGTATTATTACCAACTTGCTCATTCGAGGAGGGAGAATAGATGGAAGGGGTTAAGATACTAGGTGAATTCTTTTTGAGCCAAGTTTTAGGTAAGGTTATCATGGATAAAGAAGGAAGAGTTGTTGGGCGGCTAAGGGATATGGCTATCCGTTGGGATACACTCTATCCGATAGTGACCGGTATCAAATATGCCAAGGATGTTCAGCAACATGTTAGTGTTGATCTAATCGAGCAATGGGATAAGAAAGGATTAAGACTCAAGTCTTCTTTGGCAGCAAGCCATTTGCGTCCCTTATGCGACGATGAAATCTATGTTGGTAAATGGTTGTTAGATAAACAAATCATCGATTTAAAGGGTTTCAAACTGGTACGGGTAAATGATATTAAACTTGCCTGGATCGATCGTGGTAACTCTCAGGATATTGTTTTGTTAGCGGTGGATATTGGCTTAAGAGGTTTGATGCGCCGGATTGGCCTGGAATCCCTGGCCAAAAAACGGGCCCAGCATTTAGTTGGCTGGCAATATATTAAGCCCCTGGAAACCAAAACGGCAAACTTGAGGCTCAACCTGGAACAATCCCAAATCAAAGAGCTCCATCCAGCTGATTTGGCCGATATTATCGATGACCTCGATAGTATCAGGCGTAACCAATTACTAGCTAACTTGGATAATAAGACCACAGCCGAGGCTTTAGCCGAAGCCGAGCTGGATACCAAAATAGAGATCATTGCCAATATGGATAGCACAAGAGCCTCAAAAATATTGGCGGAAATGCCCTATGACGAGGCAGCTGATATCCTGGGCGAACTTTCCGACGAAAAATCAAACGAATTGTTGGGGCATATGGCCCGGGAAAAAGCCCAGGATGTACGCGAACTCATGAAGTACCCCGAGAATACCGCCGGAGCGCTCATGACGACCGAATTTATTGCTTTTCCAGCCGAGATGACTGCAGAAGAAAGTATTGCTAAGTTAAGAGAACTGGCCCCTTCAGCGGAAACTATTTATTACCTTTACGTTATTGATGCCAAAGGGGTTTTAAAAGGGGTGTTATCCTTACGCGACTTGATTGTGGCTCCGCCCCAAACCCCCTTAGAGTCAATTATGCGGACCAAGGTAATAAGTGTTAAGGATCAGGATAATTACGACATAGTACTCGAGACTGTTACCAAATACAATTTATTAGCAGTGCCGGTGGTTAATGCAGATCAAATGTTAGCGGGAATTATTACTATTGACGATGTTATAGATATCATGAAACCTGACCGGAGTGGTTTAAATAATTTTACTGATTTTATGCTACGCAGAAAACCGGGTTGGAGGTTATAACCATGACGGATTTAAAAAAAGTAAGTTTTTGGAAAAACCTTTTTATCTTTTTAGCAGTGTTGGGACCGGGTATTATCACAGCAAATGTTGATAATGATGCGGGAGGTATTACTACCTACTCTGTAGCCGGAGCATCTTTTGGTTATAAATTGCTTTGGGTATTTATTCCCATGACCCTGGCCTTAGTAGTAGTCCAGGAAATGAGTGCCCGTATGGGTGCCGTGACAGGTAAAGGTCTGGCAGATCTAATCCGGGAACGTTACGGTGTTAAAATTATCCTGTTTGTGATGTTGGGGCTTATTTTTGCTGATCTTGGTAATACAGTTTCGGAATTTGCCGGTGTAGCTGCCAGCATGCAAATTTTCGGCTTGAGTAAATACATTGCCGTGCCTCTGGTAGCCCTTTTAGTTTGGTGGATTGTTATTAAAGGTTCTTACAAACAAGTGGAACGGATCTTTTTAATAGCTTCAGCCTTATATCTTTGCTATATCCCTTCGGCGATTCTTGCTAAACCTGCCTGGGGGCAGGTTTTTCAACAAATGGTTATCCCCCATCTTAATTTTAACAATAATTACCTGGCCTTATTAATAGGCTTGATAGGTACAACCATTGCCCCCTGGATGCAATTTTATCTGCAATCGGCTATAGTGGAAAAGGGTATTACCGTAAAGCAATATAACTATTCCCGCTTGGATGTTATCTTGGGATGCTTGATGACAGACATTATCGCCGTTTTTATTGTCGTAGCTTGTGCTGCTACTCTTTACCTTAACAATATCCATATTGAAACAGCGCGGGATGCCGCCCTGGCCCTGGAGCCCCTTGCTGGACACTGGGCTTCCCTCCTCTTTGCTTTTGGTCTCTTTAATGCTTCTGTTTTTTCAGCCTCCATTTTACCACTGGCTACGGCTTATTATGTATGTGAAGCCCTTGGTTTTGAAGCCGGCGTTGATAAGGAATGGCGCGAGGCGCCGGTGTTTTACTGGCTTTATACTTTCCTGGTCTTAGCGGGGGCAGGTTTTATATTAATCCCTGGTTTGCCATTGATCCAAGTTATGCTCTGGTCTCAAGTTGTCAATGGTATTCTCTTGCCGTTTATTCTGATATTCATGCTGATGCTAATCAATAACCGGGATATTATGGGTAATTTTATCAATTCCCCTGGTTTTAATGTTATTTCCTGGCTAACGGTAACGATCTTGCTTATGTTGACAGGCTTGCTTATCTTAATTTCCGTTTTCCCGGGTTTGATGGGGTAAAATATACGCTTGTGCCCACGGCCAAATAAAGGCTAACACGGGTATTCTCCATGCCAATAAAAAGAGAACAAAAAAGTGGTCACTTATACGAAATAGCGAGGAGCCATATATCTGCCCCTCGCTTGTAAACGATATTTCGCTAAAAAATCGTATAATCCTTTTAGCTCAAGATACAAAATTACCAGGATGGAGTAAAAGAGAATATTTTTATGCCTGTTAGAGCTGTCAAAGTCATACCCTTGACAGAGCCGGGTAAGTCCCCTATAATCTTTTATGGTGGTGCTTATGCTCGATGAGCTGGCCCGGGTAGCGCGCCTTTATGACTTTTACGGTCCTCTCCTTACCACCAAACAGCGGCGTTGGTTGGAACTCCACTATCACCACGACCTTTCCCTGGGGGAGATAGCCGACGAAGAGAGGATCAGCCGCCAGGCCGTTTATGACGGCCTGCAGCGGGCCGTCAAAGCCCTGGAGGATTATGAAGCCCGTCTGGGTTACCTGCAGCGGGAACTGACTTTGAGGAAACGACTGACGGAAGCTATCAGTCATCTCGAGAATTATCGCCGTGACGGTTGCCAGGGGGAACTGGTGCAGGTTGGCCGGATCCTGAAAGAACTACTGGATCTACCGGAAGGTTGTACAGGGAAAAATTAAACCCTTTGGTATGCATGTAAAATCAGGTGGGGGTCAGGATGCCCTGAGGAACAACACCAGGTTTAATTCTACTTTATTTAACTATTGTCCATAAAACGGAGAGGGAGCGGAGCAGGTTCGGAAGAAGGCCGGGGTAAATAGTTAAGTATAATTTAACCTGGATAACCCGTAGCTTTATAAATTACCAACTGAGGGGGTGAGCAACAGATGGCTGTCTTTGCTTCCCTGGCGGATAAGCTCCAGGAGACCTTTAAGAAACTGCGGGGAAAAGGGAAACTCACCGAAGCCGATGTGGCGGCGGCCATGCGGGAGATCCGCCTGGCCTTGCTGGAGGCCGACGTCAACTTCAAGGTGGTCAAGGACTTCATTAACCGGGTCAAAGAGCGGGCCGTTGGCCAGGAGGTCATGGGGAGCCTGACTCCCGGCCAGCAGGTGGTTAAGATCGTCCATGAGGAAATGACGGCTCTCATGGGCGGCGGCGAGAGCAAGATTGATTGGGCCAGCCAGCCCCCGACGGTGATCATGCTGGTCGGTCTGCAGGGCGCCGGTAAGACTACTACGGCGGCCAAGCTCGCCCGTCTGGTGCAGAACCAGGGTCGCCGGCCCCTGCTGGTGGCCGTCGACGTTTACCGGCCGGCGGCTATCAAGCAACTCCAAGTCCTGGGGGAGCAATTGCAGGTTCCCGTCTTCAGCATGGGTGAGGGCAGCAGCCCGGTGGCTATCGCCCGGGCGGCAGTAGAACATGCCCGCACCCACGGTAGCAACCCGGTGATCCTGGATACAGCCGGCCGTCTCCATATTGACGCAACCATGATGGGCGAACTGGCCGCAATTAAAGAAGCCGTCCGGCCTCAGGAGATCCTCCTGGTGGTGGATGCCATGACCGGCCAGGACGCTGTCCAGGTGGCCTCCGCCTTTAACGCGCAACTGGGTTTGACCGGCGTCATCTTGACCAAATTGGACGGCGATACCCGCGGCGGGGCCGCGCTATCGGTGCGGGCCGTTACCGGGTGCCCCATCAAGTTTATCGGCATGGGAGAAAAAACAGACGCCCTGGAGACCTTCCACCCGGACCGGCTGGCTTCCCGCATCCTAGGGATGGGGGACGTCCTGAGCCTGATTGAAAAGGCCCAAGCCAACCTGGATGTCGAGCGGGCGAAGGAGTTGCAAAAGAAAATCCGCCAGCAGGAGTTCACCCTGGAGGATTTTCTGGAGCAGATGAAACAGATGAAAAAGATGGGCCCTCTGGATGAAATCCTGGGTCTGCTGCCCGGCGCCGGTAAAATGAAACAGTTTAAAGACCTCCAGATCGACCCGAAAGAGATGCTGCACACGGAAGCCATCATCCAGTCCATGACCCCCGAAGAGAGGCGTAACCCGGCCATAATTAATGGTAGCCGCAAGCGGCGGATAGCTGCCGGCAGCGGTACCAGGGTCCAGGAGGTCAACCACCTGCTGCGCCAGTTCGAGGATGTCCGCAAGCTGATGCATATGTTTAGCGAAGGCGGCGGCAAGAAAAAGCTCAAGGGCCGCCCACCCTTTCCCTTTTAGCTGATTGGACTGCAGACGGTATCTGCATACAAGGTACTAGAATGTAGGGGGTTGGGTAAGGCTTCCAACCTCCCACTTCTCATATCTATCCTTTAGAGGAGGTGAGATGGATGGCGACAAAAATCCGCCTGAAACGAATGGGTGCCAAGAAAGCGCCCTTCTATCGTCTGGTAGTGGCCGATTCCCGTTCACCCCGGGACGGCCGGGTAGTAGAGGAGATCGGGTACTATAATCCCGTCAAGCAGCCGGTCGAGATCAAGGTAGACGAGGAAAAGGCCCTGCGCTGGTTAAACACCGGCGCCCAACCCTCGGAAACCGTCCGGGCCCTATTTAAAAAAGCCGGGGTATGGCAGAAGTATATGACTGCCCGGGAAGCTAAATAGGGGGAAAGCACATGAAGGAATTGTTAATAACCCTGGTCGAGGCCCTGGTAGATCACCCCGACCAGATCAGCGTCAACCAGATTGTCGGCGAGAAGTCAGTTATTCTCGAGCTCCGAGTGGCCCAGGAGGATATGGGCAAGGTAATTGGTAAACAGGGGCGGATAGCCCGGGCCATCCGCACCCTGGTCAAGGCTGCTGCCGCCCATGAAGGCAAGCGCGTTGTGGTGGAGATTATCCACTAGCCATGGCTCAGGAACTGGTCAGTGTCGGTAAGATTACCGGTACCCACGGCGTGCAGGGCGAGGTAAAAATCCTCCCGCTGACGGATTTCCCGGAACGCTTCCGGCCTGGAACCAGGTTAATCCTGGTCCCGGAGGGTGGGGAGGGCCGGGCCTTCCCCGTGACCGTCACCAGGTCTCGCCCTGGCAAGGGGGGCCTGATCCTGAAACTGGCAGAGATTAATGACCGCGATCAGGCCGCAGCCGTCCGGGGGGCAATTTTAAAAGTGGAACCCTGGGCTGTAGAACCCCTGCCGGAAGGGCACTACTATATTTACCAGCTAATTGGTTGCCGGGTCTATACCCAGGCCGGGGATTACCTGGGAACCCTGACCGACGTTCTGACCACCGGAGCCAATGATGTCTACGTAGTTCGGGAGCATGACGCCGGCAATGCCCGGGAGGTTTTAATACCGGCCCTGAAAGAGGTAGTGCGCCAAATAGACCTGAACACCAGGGAGATATGCGTCGCACTTCCGCCGGGCTTACTGGACTAGGGGGTCTCCAGGTTGCGGGTCGATGTCCTGACCATTTTTCCCGAGATGTTTGCCGGGTTTCTGGATACCAGTATGATCAAAAGGGCCCGGGAGCGGGGCCACCTGGAGGTAAACCTGGTCGATATCCGGGCCTATGCCCGGAATAAACATCGCAATGTTGACGATTATCCCTTTGGTGGCGGGCCGGGGATGGTTATGCAGGCCGAGCCTCTCTTCCTGGCGGTGGAAGCCCTGCTCCCTGCTGGTGAGTCAGGCAGGCCGCCTATTATCCTGATGTCACCTCAGGGGGAGGTCTTTAACCAGGAGCTGGCCGGACAGTTGGCCCGGCAGGAGCACCTCATCTTGATCTGCGGCCATTATGAAGGTATTGATGAGCGGGTCAGGATTGGCCTGGTAGACCGGGAGCTTTCCATTGGCGATTATATCCTTACAGGCGGCGAGGTACCGGCCATGGTCGTTATCGACGCCGTGACCAGGTTGTTGCCCGGGGTCCTGGGCGCTCCGGAAGGAGCCCGGGAGGATTCCTTTGCTATGGGCCTGCTGGAATATCCCCAATACACCCGCCCCCGTTCCTTCCGGGGCATGGAAGTCCCGGCAGTCCTCCTTTCCGGCAACCATGAAGAGATCCGGCGCTGGCGGCGGCAGCAGGCCCTGGAGCGGACCTGGCGGCGTCGCCCCGATTTGCTGGCCGGGGTAGAATTAAGCCCGGAAGATCGGCGTTTCCTGGAGGAAATTACCAACCAGGAAAGGGAGAGGGGCCAGGGCTGAAGAAGGGGCAGCGCCCACACCAGCGAGCAATGAAAACGTAGTTGAGGTAAGGGCTGGCGGGTACAGGCGGAAGGCGACTTGGTTCGAGGCGCCAGCAAACTCAGCGCAGTCTCAGCGAGGCGGCGGTGCACGGGATGAACCATTTTTAGTAAAAGCCTATTTACGAAGGAGCCGTTGGCGGGGCAACCAGCTTCGGCTGGAAGGGAACTCCTTAATGTTGTTCCGAAGGAAATATTTTGGTATAATAAGCGCTGGTTTAGCGGTAAGGAAAGGAGGGGTTTAAGGTGAATGTCATCGAAACCCTGGAACAGGAACAATTACGTAACGATATCCCGGATTTTCGACCCGGGGATACGGTGCGGGTGCATGTTAAAGTCGTCGAGGGCAACCGGGAACGGATCCAGGTTTTTGAAGGTGTGGTAATCGGCCGCCGGGGCCGGGGCATAAATGAGACCTTTACCGTCCGGCGGGTATCCTATGGTGTGGCGGTAGAAAGGATCTTCCCTCTGCACTCGCCGCGCCTGGAACGGATCGAGGTAGTGCGCCGCGGCCGAGTCCGGCGGGCCAAACTCTACTACCTGCGGGGTCTAGTCGGTAAAGCAGCCCGCATTAAAGAGGTACGCTAAATCACCCGGTACAGAAAGCCGGAAGAAGTTAAACAGCGGGACTGGTGCGCCATCAGTCCCGTGTTTGACTAATGGGGGGCGCAGCTTTTGCAGTCTTTGGCGGAAAGCAGAGAAGGCAGGGAGGGCAGGGAGACGAACTGGTGGTGGGATTTACTCCAATCACTGGTTGTAGCCGCCCTTTTGGCCCTGATTATCCGCGCCTTTCTTTTTACACCCTTTTGGATTCCTTCCCCTTCCATGGAACCGACTCTCTACCCCGGGGATCGCATTATTGTCAACCGCCTGGCTTACCGCCTGGGCGACCCCCAGCGGGGTGACGTGGTGGTTTTTCATTACCCCCTGGATCCCAGCCGGGATTATATCAAAAGGGTAATAGCAGTGGGCGGCGACACGGTGGAGGCCCGGAATAACGTTCTCTATGTCAACGGGCAACCGCAACCGCCGGCCAACTATCTGCCCCCCGGGGTGGTTTACAGTGATTTCGGTCCGATAAAGGTACCAGCCAACAGCTACTTTATGATGGGCGATAACCGCAATAACAGCGCCGATAGCCGGGTGTGGGGAACATTGGATCGCCGCTTGGTCATTGGCAAGGCTATGTTTATCTTCTGGCCGTTAAATCGCCTGGGACTGATCAGGTAGGTGGCAAAGGTGACCCTGGCCTTAAAATCCCTGCGCTCGTATTTAAAAGTAGTTGATGTAATCCTGGAGGTGGCCGATGCCCGGCTGCCCGCCTCCAGCCGTTACCCAGAGCTAGAGAAGGTTACAGGTTCCCGGAACCGGGTGCTGGTCCTGACCAGGGCGGACCTGGCCGACCCCGGCGCCACCGCCCGCTGGCTGGAAAGCCTGCAAGCCGGGGGCCTGCCGGCCGTTGCCCTGAACGCCCGGACGGGCGAAGGCAGCCGTTTTTTGTACCAGCAACTGAACTTTTTGGCCAGGGAGAAAAGGGCGGCTCGGGCCCGGCGGGGTTTGGGTGCGGCCCCTTTACGGGTTATAGCTCTGGGTATCCCCAATGTCGGGAAGTCTTCCCTGCTCAACCGCCTGGCAGGAAGGAGCGTAGTTCGTACCGGCAACCACCCCGGGATTACCCGCGGCCCCCAGTGGATCCGGATTAAAGATAACCTGGAATTACTCGATACTCCGGGGGTCATCTGGCCCCACTGGCGTGAACCGGCCACGGACCTCTGGCTCGGGGCCATTGGCTGTGCCCCGGAAGACGTCGTGCCGGTGCGGGAGGTAGCCCTCCTGGTAGGAGGTTTTTTGTTGCGGGAGGCCCCCGGGGCCCTGGCCGCCAGGTATGGGATCCAGGAACAGGGGACGGCAGAAGAAGTCTTGGACGCTATCGGCCGGGCCCGCGGCTATCTTCTTCCCGGGGGGGTAGTCGAGCCGGAAAAGACGGCCCGGGCCCTTGTTATTGATTTCCGGGAGGGTTACCTGGGACGCTTTACCCTGGAGATGCCTTGAAGGACGAAGGGGGGGATGTTCCCTGCCGGGGGAAGTTAAAACTGCCGCCACCCTGGAGCAGATAGTTAAAGAAACAGTAAGGACCCTGGAACAGAGCCGGGAGGCAATTTATAATATTGCCGAAACGGCCCGCCAGGAAGAAACCCGGCTACGCCAGGAACTGGACGAGGTACGGCGGGAATTCAGTGAGGCCGCGGCCCGGGTGGACAGGCTGGAAGCAGAAGAAAAGAGGGCCAGAACCCACCTGATGGAAGTCAGCCGTGACTTTATGCGCCATGGCGAAAAAGAGATGCAAACCGCCTATGAACGGGCCCGGGAGTGCCAGGTCCAGCTGGGGCTGTGGCGGGAACGGGAGACCCAGCTGCGCCAGCGCCGGGATCGCCTGGAAAGCAACCTGAAGAGCCAGCAGGAGATGGTCCGGCGGGCCGAGGAACTGGTCACCAATGTGGGAGCCGCCCTGGCCCTGCTGACGGGAGAGCTGGCCCGGGTCGGTAGTCACCTGGAAGAGATGGAACAGCGCCATGTGGTGGTCTTAAAAGTTCTGCAGGCCCAGGAGGAGGAACGCCAGCGCCTGGCCCGGGAGATTCATGACGGCCCGGCCCAGAACATGGCCGGCATCGCCTTTAAAGCGGAATTATGCACTCGGCTGGTGGATATTAAACCGGGGGAATTAAAGAATGAACTCCTGGCCTTGAGTAATCTTGCCCGGGATACCCTGGCGGAAATACGCAAGATTATCTTTTCCCTGCGCCCGATGATGCTCGACGATCTAGGACTGGTCCCGGCCCTGTATCGTTTTACCGGTGAATACCTGGAAAGGTACGGCCTGGAGGTGGAACTGACCATCATCGGCAATGAAGAACGGCTGGACAAGGCCGTGGAAATAGGGATTTTTCGCCTGATTCAAGAGGCGCTAAACAACGTCTGGAAACACGCCGGGGTCAACGGGGCCCGGGTTAAACTGGAGTTCCGGCCGGAAAAGATTAACCTGAATATCAAGGATGAAGGCTGCGGCTTTGACCTGGAAACGGCCCGGGGAGCCGGTTACGGCCTGGCGGGTATGCAGGAACGGATTAAACTTTTAGGCGGTAAGTTGACGATCAATACAGCCCCGGGGCGGGGTACGGAACTGGAAATGGTGATTCCACGGCAGCTAGGATGGAGTGGGGATCTTGCCGGATGAAGGGAAAATTACGGTCTTAATTGCGGATGACCACCCCCTGGTCCGGGAGGGTATACGCAAAATCCTGGAACTGGAGGCTGGCCTGCAGGTAGTGGGGGAGGCCGCCACCGGCCAGGAGGCCATTACCCTGACCAGGCGCTGCCATCCCCAGGTAATTATTATGGATATTAACATGCCAGGTCTCAATGGGATTGAGGCTACCAAAGTAATTAAAAGGGAATGGCCCCAGATTGCCATCCTGGCCCTGACCATTCATGATGATGAAGAGTATATAATTGAACTTTTACGATCCGGGGTTTCCGGTTATGTCCTCAAAGACATCGGTGCCGCAGAACTGGTGCAGGCGGTCTACCAGGTGGCCCGGGGTGTCCAGGTAATTCACCCCGGGGTGGCCCAAAAGGTAATTGGCTGTATCCAGAAACAGGAGACCTTTACGCCAGCACCGGTATCCATACCCTTGACGGAAAGGGAACAGGAGATTCTTATCCAGGTAAGCCGGGGCAAGTCGAACCGGGAAATCGCCCGAGAGTTGTTTATCAGTGAAAAAACGGTAAAAAACCATCTCACGCATATCTTTCATAAAATTGGTGTCGCTGATCGCACCCAGGCGGCCCTTTATGCCTTGAAACATGGCCTTACTAATGGTAAGCTAGAGTAGGTGGTCCAAGTTGCAGTCCTCTGTCGCTGAAAGGGAGCGGGTAGCGTCCCTTTATATCTGGGAACGGCGCTTGCAAAGCCAGGGGGCGACCAGGATCGCCGGCGTCGATGAAGCGGGGCGCGGTCCCCTGGCTGGTCCGGTAACTGCCGCCGCCGTCATTCTCCCGCGGGGGTTGTTTATCGCCGGCCTTAATGATTCGAAGAAAGTTTCCCCGGCTAGGCGTCGGGAACTGGCCACCATAATTAAAAACGAAAGCCTGGCCTGGGGTGTTGGTTGGGTTTCTGTCAAAGAGATTGATAGCCTGAATATCCTGGCGGCCTCCCGCTGGGCCATGTGGCGGGCTCTGACAAATCTAGCTATCCGGCCCGATCACGTGCTCATCGATGGCCTACAGTTACCGGGTTTGGGCATACCCCAGACTCCCTTGGTGGGGGGGGATGCCCTGAGCGCTTCCATTGCGGCGGCTTCGATACTGGCTAAAGTAGCCCGGGATGAACTGATGGTGGCCTATGACGCGGTTTTCCCGGGTTATGATCTGGCCGAAAACAAGGGTTATCCTACCAGGAGTCATCGGGAGGCAATACGGCGCCTCGGACCATGTAACCTGCACCGGCGTAGTTTTAAGGTAAAGGATTAAGTTTTTAACTGCCAGTAAGAAGGAATTTCCATCATGAAGACGAATATGTACTAGAGTATTTTTAAAACCATGGGGAATTTTTGACTGAAGGGGGTTCATGGTGTTGTCGCAATACGGAATTATAGCCGTATTCCTCCTTGGTGGGGCAGCCACGGCCATTGCCGCTCTAGTCGCCAACTGGCTGATTCGCCCGAAAAAACCTCCTGAGGGTGATAAGCTGGCTACCTATGAATGCGGCCTGGAGACCCAGGGGCCGACCTGGATCCAGTTTAAGGTCAGCTACTTTCTTTATGCCCTGATCTTTCTCTTATTCGATGTAGAAACTGTGTTTCTTTATCCTTGGGCCGTTCGTTTTCAAGCCCTGGGGCTTTTTGCCTTTGCCGAGATGATTATTTTTATCGGCATCCTGGTGCTTGGTCTCTGGTATGCCTGGAGGGAGGGTGCGTTGAAGTGGCTATAGCTCGACTGAAACCGCCAGAGCCGCAGATACCCGACAATGTAATTCTTTCTACAGTAGATGCTATGCTCAACTATTGCCGGGCCCACTCCTTCTGGCCGGTGACCTTTGGCCTGGCCTGTTGTGCCATTGAGATGATGGCCGCCGGTGGCGCCCGCTATGATATTGCTCGCTTTGGTTACGAGGTTTTCCGGCCCTCACCGCGACAGGCGGATTTAATGATTGTGGCCGGCACGGTTACCAGGAAGATGGCTCCCCTGTTACGGCGCATCTATGAGCAAATGCCGGCGCCGAAATGGGTGGTGGCCATGGGCAGCTGCGCCATCAGCGGCGGCCCCTTTGTTGACTCTTATAATGTCGTACCGGGCGTAGACACCATTGTGCCGGTTGATGTCTATGTCCCGGGGTGTGCCCCGCGGCCCGAGGCACTGATCAATGGCCTGCTGGAGCTAAAGAAAAAGGTTATTAACCCTAAAGTAGCGTTGGTGAAGTAGAAATGAAAACGGACAATTTTATTCAGGAAATACAGCGCCTTTTCCCGGACCTGGAGGTCAGGGAAGGGGTGGACATGCCGGCCCTGGTTGTACCGGCTGACCAGCTGGCGGCGGTAATGACGACCCTTAAAGAGCAACAGGGTTTTAACTTCCTGGCGGATCTAACAGCTGTTGATTTCCCGGAAGACGCACGGATAGAAATGGTATACCATTTAATGTCTGTACCGGGGATGGCTGAGCTCCGGGTGAAGGTAAACCTGGACCGCCGGCAACCGGAGGTGCCTTCCCTTACGACCCTCTGGCCGGCAGCCGATGTCCAGGAACGGGAAGCCTTTGATCTCATGGGGGTACAGTTTCGGGGGCATCCTAACTTGAAGCGCATCCTGTGTCCCGATGACTTTGAAGGGCATCCCTTACGGAAAGACTTTCAATTTAAAACGGATTAAAACGGAAGGAGGGGAGTAGAGCATGGCTGTCCCGGAGGAAAATTTGCGGACGGAAGAGATTCAGCTCAATATGGGTCCCCAGCATCCCAGCACCCATGGAGTCTACCGCGCCCTGTTAACCCTTGATGGGGAAAAGGTCGTCGGGGTAGAGAATATTATTGGCTACCTGCACCGGGGGATTGAGAAACTGGCCGAGGCCCGCACCTATACCCAGATTATTCCTTACACGGATCGCCTGGATTACCTGGCCGGGATGCTGAACAACTTGGGCTATGTCCAGACGGTGGAAAAGCTCATGGGCGTCGCAATCCCGGAGCGGGCCGAGTACCTGCGGGTAATCATGGCCGAACTCTCGCGGCTGGCCAGCCATATGATCATGCTGGCCTCCATGGCCCTGGATCTCTCCGGTTGGACGGCATGGTTCCCGCCCTTTCGGGAGAGAGAACGCATCCTGGATCTCTTTGAGATGACCTGCGGTTCGCGCCTGACGGTGAGCTATATGCGTATCGGCGGCGTAGCTGCCGATATACCGCCGGAGTTCCTGCCGGCCCTGGAGACTCTTCTCAATGACTTGCCGCGCCTGATCGACGAAATGAACGGGCTGCTTACCGGGAATGAGATCTTCAAGGCCCGCTGCCAGGGGGTGGGCAAAATCGACCTGGAAACGGCCTTGGCCTATGGGGTTACCGGGCCCAACCTGCGGGCCTGCGGCCTGCCCTTTGACCTGCGCAAAGCGAAGCCCTACGGGATTTATGACCGTTTTGACTTTGACATTCCGACTTTAAATAACGGTGATAGCTACGACCGCTTCGTTATTCGCCTGCTGGAGATGGAGCAGAGCGCCCGGATTATCCGCCAGGCTAAGGCTGCCCTGCCGGAAGGGCCTGTCCAGGCTAAAGTGCCGCGGGTGATTAAACTGCCCCAGGGCGAGGTCTATCACCAGATCGAGGGGGCCAAGGGTATCCTGGGGTTCTACCTGGTCAGCGATGGCGGCAGCAGGCCTTACCGCCTGCATATCCACAGCCCATCCTTTGTTAACCTGGGCGCCCTGCCGCAGATTGCGGCCGGTGGTATTATCCAGGATTTTGTTGTGGATATCGCCTCGATTGATATTGTCCTGGGTGAAGTTGATCGCTGAGGATGTAATTACGGGGGAGAGGATAGATAGTGGAAGGTATCTTTACCGGCATTGCCGCTTTCCTGCGGGGCTTCCTTGCCGGAGCACCTCCCTGGGTGATGACCCTGGTCATGGGTGTTTTGTACCTGATCGGCGTCCTGGCCTTTATCTTTTTGAATGCGCTTTATTTAATCTACCTGGAACGTAAAGTCAGCGCCTATATGCAGCAGCGCATCGGCCCCAACCGCCTGGGTCCCCATGGGCTCCTGCAGTCGGTGGCCGACGCGGTCAAACTCCTGGGCAAAGAGGATATCATCCCCCGGGGAGCCGACCGGTGGGTCTTTATCATCGCTCCGGTGCTAATCTTTATCCCGGCGACGATGCTGTATGCTGTCATTCCCTTCGGTAAGGGAATGGTTCCCGCTGATTTAAATATTGGCGTTTTTTACTTCCTGGCGGTGGCCTCAACGTCAACTCTAGCCATCTTGATGGGCGGCTGGGGGGCCAACAACAAGTATGCCCTGCTGGGCAGCATGCGGACGGTAGCCCAGATGGTCAGCTATGAAATCCCCTTGACCTTTTCCATCCTGGGGGTAATAATGCTGGCCGGGTCGTTACAGACCTCGCAGATCGTGGCGGCCCAGCAGCACACCTGGTATATTCTGCTGCAGCCACTGGCCTTTATCATTTACTTCATTGCGGCCACGGCGGAGGTCAACCGGGCCCCCTTTGACCTGGTAGAAGGGGAGCAGGAGATTGTAGCCGGTCCTTATATCGAGTATACCGGCATGCGCTATGCCCTTTTTTACCTATCCGAGTACGCCAACCTGGTCAGTGTTTCCGCCCTGGCGGTGACCCTGTTCCTGGGAGGCTGGCAGGGGCCATGGTTGCCGTCCTGGCTATGGTTCCTGATTAAGGTCTATATTATGATCTTTATCTTCATGTGGGTCCGCTGGACCTTTCCCCGGATCCGTATTGACCATTTATTGAGTTTTAATTGGAAGGTACTCCTGCCCCTGTCCCTGGCCAATATTGTTGTTACCGGGGTGGGTATCAAGATCTACCAGTTAATCAGCCTGGGGAGGTGGTAGGATGTTCGGGCAGGGTTTGCTAAAGGGTTTGAGTATCACCTGGCATTTTTGCTTCGGCAAGGCGGTAACGGAACAATACCCGGAGCGGCGGCCCCATTTGCCACCGGCTTCCCACGGCTCCCTGGTTCTGGACCGGGAGAAGTGTATCGCCTGCGGTATCTGCGCCAATGCCTGCCCCAACCATATCCTTACCGTCGAGAGCGAACGCGACGAGCAGAAGAAGCGCCACCTGACGGGATACAGGGCCAAAATGGGTCAGTGTCTCTTCTGCGGCCTCTGCGTGGAGAGCTGCCCCCAGGGGGCCCTGCACTGGGATGCTAATTTTGAACTGGCCTGTTACCGTCATGAAGATACGGAACATGATTTGCTGGCCGGCCCGGCGGTGGAGGTGAAGAAAGGTGCCTGATATCAGTGCCCTTTTATTCTGGTTACTGGCCGCCATTACCATCGCTGCTGCCCTGGCGGTAGTCTTATTAAAAAATATCGTGCACAGCGCCCTGTACCTGGTCCTGACCTTTGTCGGGGTTGCCGGCCTTTATATCCTCCTCCAGGCCGAGTTCCTGGCGGCGGTGCAACTCCTGGTTTATGCCGGCGCCGTGGCCGTTCTCATTGTCTTTGCCGTCATGCTGACCCGGCGGGGCGATATCAAGGCCAGCAACCTGTTTAATATTAACTACCTGGCTGCCGGTGTTGTCTCCCTAGCCCTCTTTGTTGTTATCCTCCTGGCTACCGGGCGCGTAACCTGGACGGGTAGTCCTGGGATGGCACCTGGCAGTAACGTTGGGGCCATTGCCGGTGCTTTTCTGGGCCGTTTTGCTATCCCCTTCGAAGTGGCGGCAGTTTTACTTTTAGTAGCCATGGTCGGCGCCATCCTGCTGGCGAGGGGAGGGAAACCGGAACGGTGATCACCCTGAATCATTACCTGGCCCTGGGCGGCCTGCTCTTTTGCATCGGCCTCTTCGGCGCCCTGGCCAAGCGAAATGCCATCGCCGTTTTGATGGGAATCGAACTCATGCTCAATGCCGTCAATATTAATCTGGTGGCCTTTAATCACTTCCTGGCGCCGGCTCAGGTTACCGGCCAGATCTTCGCCATTTTTGTCATTGTCGTCGCTGCGGCGGAAGTAGCCGTCGGCCTGGCCCTGGTCCTGAATATCTATCGCCGGCGCCTGGAGAGCAACGTGGACGACCTCGACTGGCTCAAGTGGTAATTTCTTCTAGAAGGCAGGTGATAACCCCGTGATTAATCATGCCTGGTTGATTCCGGTTTTTCCGGCCCTGGCGTTTCCGATAATTATTTTCCTGACCCGTAGAATGCGGCCCTTAAGCGCCCTGGTGGGCATTGCCGCCATCGGCGCCAGCTTTGTTATGGCGGTAGGGGTATTAAGGGAAGTCCTGCTTAACGGGATAACCATGGCCCGGCCGGTGGAGTTTGCCGCCACCTGGCTGGGGATCCCCGGCCTTTTGAAGATTGAAGCGGGCGTCCTGATTGATCCCCTGGCAGCGGTTATGCTCCTGGTAGTCACCCTGGTGGCCCTGCTGGTGGAAATCTACTCGGTGGGTTATATGCACGGCGATCCCGGGTTTTCTACCTTTTTCGGTTACCTGTCCCTGTTCGGGGCGTCGATGCTGGGCCTGGTCCTGGCCAATAATTACTTTATGATCTTTTTCTTCTGGGAACTGGTGGGACTTTGCTCCTACCTCCTCATTGGTTTCTATTATCATAAGCACTCGGCGGCCCGGGCCGGGCTCAAGGCCTTTGTCACCAACAGGGTGGCTGACTTCGGTTTCATGCTCGGCTTCTTTTTCCTCTTCGCCATCTTTGGGACCTTTAATTTCCGGGAGTTGGCGGCAGCCATTCCCACTTACCAGAATACCGGCTTCCTCGCCCTGGTTGCAGCCCTGGTCTTTATCGGCCCCATCGGCAAGTCGGCCCAGTTCCCCCTCCATGTTTGGCTACCGGATGCCATGGAGGGTCCTACTCCGGTGAGCGCCCTGATCCACGCCGCCACCATGGTCGCCGCCGGCGTCTATTTGCTGGCCCGCGCCTTTGTCCTTTTTGCCAGCCTGCCGGGAATTATGCTTGTGATCGCCTATGTGGGCGGTTTTACGGCCCTCTTTGCCGCTACCATTGCCCTGACCCAGCGGGACATCAAGCGTATCCTGGCCTATTCCACCATCAGCCAGTTGGGCTATATGGTCATGGCCATGGGGGTGGGCAGCATGACTGCCGGGATGTTCCACCTCATGACCCACGCCTTTTTCAAGGCCCTTCTCTTCCTGGGAGCGGGGAGCGTTATCCATGCCTTGGAAGAACAGGATATCTTCCGCATGGGCGGCCTGTATAAGGATATGCGGGTTACCGTAAGTACCTTTGTTATTGCCGCCCTGGCCCTGGCCGGGGTACCGCCCCTGGCCGGTTTCTGGAGCAAGGATGAGATCCTGGCCGGCGCCTTCGGCCACGGCTTTACCGGTCTCTATATCCTGGGTACCCTGGTGGCTTTCCTGACGGCCTTTTATATGTTCCGCTTGATCTTTGTCGCCTTTTTCGGCGACCGCCGCGCCGGGCTCCACGCCCACGAATCACCTTTGACCATGACGATGCCTCTGGTCATCCTGGCGGTCCTGTCAATTGTCGCCGGCTTCGTTGGTGCACCCTTTGTCGGCCACGGCTTCAGCAGCTTTGTTTATTATGGTACCCCCCATGAGGTAGAGCCCAACTATGTAGTCATGTTACTCTCAACCGTCGTCGCCCTGGCCGGCATCGGCCTGGCCTGGTTCCTGTACGGCCGTCCCAGCGACATCCCGGAGCAGCTGGTGCAACGCTACCGCAGTATCTATACACTCCTGATCAACAAGTACTATATCGACGAGGTCTATATGTGGCTCTTCCACCGCGTCGCCCTGGGGCTGGCAGAAGCCTTTAACTGGAACGATCGCCATGTAGTTGATGGCGTCTTTGACGGGGTCGGCGATGTAACGCGGTTCTCAGGACGCAAATTGCGCTTAATCCAGACGGGTAATCTCCAGACCTACGCCCTGGTTATATTTACGGCTGTAGTGCTTATCGCCCTCTGGATGGCAGCACCGGTGTTGGGAGGGGTGATCCAGTGAATTTTTCAATTCTGACAGCTATCATGCTGGCCCCGGTAGCCGGGTTGCTGCTGATCCTGGTTATCCCGGAGAGGGAACAGCTGACCATTAAAATTACAGCTGCTGCCGCTACCTTTGTGTCCCTGGTGCTGGCAATTATTGCCTATGTCCAGTATAATCACGCCCAGGGAGGACTGCAATTCTTGCAAGATGTCTCCTGGGTACCGGGTTTTGGCATTAACTATTCCGTCGGCGTCGACGGCATCAGTATGCCCCTGGTATTGTTGACGGCCATTGTTATCTTCACCGGGGTCTTCGCTTCCTGGGATATGACCAAGCGCATTAAGGAATTTTTTATCTTCCTGTTGATGCTGGTGACGGGAGTCTTCGGGGTCTTCATCAGCCGCGACCTCTTTTTCTTCTACCTCTTCTTTGAAGTAGCCGTGATCCCCATGTACCTCCTTATTGGTATCTGGGGCAGTACCCGTAAGGAATACGCGGCCATGAAACTGACCCTGTACCTCTTGGTGGGTAGTGCCTTTGCCCTGATTGGTATTATCGCCCTGTTCCTCTATGCCTCCCAGCAACTGGGCCATGCTACCTTTGACCTCCAGACCCTGGCTACGGTTAAATACGATCTGGGCTTCCAGAAGTTTGTCTTCTTCCTCATGCTTATCGGCTTCGGCGTCCTGGTGCCCATCTGGCCCCTGCACCTGTGGTCGCCGGACGGCCACGTGGCGGCGCCAACGGCTGTTAGTATGCTCCATGCTGGCGTCTTGATGAAATTGGGGGCCTACGGCCTTATCCGCGCCGGGGTGTTCCTTTTTCCAGAGGGAGCCAAATTCTGGGCGCCCTTGATTGCCGTCCTGTGTATTGTGAACGTAGTCTACGGCGCCATGATCGCCATGGTGCAGAAGGATCTGAAGTTCGTTATCGGCTACAGCAGCGTCAGCCACATGGGTTATGTCCTCCTGGGGATCGCCTCCCTGAATATCATGAGCCTGGACGGGGCTGTTTCCCAGATGTTCGCCCATGGCATCATGACGGCCCTCTTCTTTGCCCTGGTGGGTAATGTCTATCATAAAGCCCATACCAGGGAGATTGCCCGCTTCGGCGGCCTGGCCCACCAGATGCCGCGGGTGGCGGCCGGCTTTCTCATCGGTGGCCTGGCTTCCCTGGGCCTGCCCGGGCTGAATAACTTTGTCGCCGAGTTCCTCATTTTTATGGGCTCCTTTACCCGCGACCAGGCCCTGTTCGGGGGTATCCTCCCCTACCGCATCCTCTCGATCCTGGCCATCTCCGGTATTGTCATTACCGCCACTTATATTCTCCGAGTGGTCATGCATACCTTCTTTGGCCCCCGGAAGCCGGAATGGGATCACCTGGAGGATGCCCATGGGGTAGAGATGGTGCCGGTAGTAGTGCTGATTGCGACTTTATTGCTCTTCGGCCTGCTGCCCTCTCTCCAGATTGATATGATCAACAGCGGTATAACCCCGCTGGTAGCCAAGGTTCAAGCGGCGAAGGCGATTGGGGGTATCTTTTAATGGCGGAGCTGTATTTGTTGACAATTGAAATCCTGACGGCAGTTCTGGGTTTGGGCCTCCTGGCCCTGGGCCTCCTGGTCCCCCACGGCGATCGCCGCGGGATAGCCTATGTGGCTACAGCCGGCCTGGCGGGTATTCTCCTGGTAGCCTTCGGGATGCGGGGCACTACCGGTATGGTCTTGGGAGGTTATGCCATTGATCCCTTTGCCACTTATTTCAAGATCCTTTTCCTGGCGGCGGCCCTGCTGACAACTGTTTGTTCTTATGAGTATGTGGAAAAGATGGGATTTAACCAAGGCGAATATTATGCCCTGCTGGTCCTGGCCACCCTGGGGATGATGATCCTGGCCTCCTCAGGGGAACTGATCAGCCTTTACCTGGGCCTGGAACTCATGACCATCACCTTCTGTATCCTAGCGGCCTTTCACCTGGGTGACGCCAAATCGGCCGAAGCAGGCATCAAGTACGTCTTGCTGGGGGCCATGTCCTCGGCCATCTTCCTTTACGGCCTGAGCCTGGTCTACGGCAGCAGCGGGTCCACGGTGATCAAGGAAATCAGCCAGGTGATTGCCGCCAGTGGGGCCAGCCCGGCCCTGCTCCTGGGCACGATTTTCATCCTGGCCGGTTTCGCCTTCAAGGTAACGGCCGTGCCCTTTCACATGTGGTCCCCGGATGTCTACGAGGGCGCCCCGACGCCGGTAACGGGCTTTCTTTCGGTAGCCTCCAAGGCGGCCGCCTTCGCGGCCCTGGTGCGGGTCTTCTTCGGCGCCCTGCCGGACCTGCATAGCTTCTGGGTGCAGCTCTTTATCGCCCTGGCGGTCCTCACCATGGTCCTCGGCAACCTGGTAGCCATTCCCCAGACCAATATCAAGCGGTTGCTGGCCTACTCCAGTATCTCCCAGGCCGGTTATCTGCTATTGGGTATTGTTTCCTTCTCCGTCCTAGGGGTGGGGGCGGTCATGTACTATGCCATGCTCTATGTCTTTGGCAACATGGGCGCCTTCATGGCGGTGACGGCCTTTTATAATAATGGCGGCAGTGACGAGATCAAGGATTACACCGGCCTGGCCCGGCGTTCGCCCCTGGTGGCGGCCGTAATGCTCTTTTCCCTGCTCTCCCTGGCCGGCATCCCCCCCATGGCCGGCTTTGTCGGCAAGTTTTATCTCTTCATGGCGATAATTTCCCGGCAGTATTTCTGGCTGGCCATCCTGGGTATTTTGATGAGTATGGTGTCGGTCTATTACTACCTCCTGGTGGCCAAGGCCATGTACCTGGGCAACCCGCCGGAAGGTAGCAAGCCGTTACGGGTAGCTCCCGGCCTCCAGGTAGCCATGGTGGTATCCCTGCTAATCCTTTTCTTCCTGGGCATCTACCCGACACCCCTGACCAACTATGCCATGAATTCGGCTGTGGCCTTCTTTATGCCGTGATGGTCTCCAGTGCTTTTACTCTAGTGATGGAGGCCGATAGCTAACAGGAGGCTAAGGAATTATGACCATGGCAAGGCAGCGGCGCGGCCTCATCGGCGAGGCTGCCGCCACTGCTTATTTAGAGCAAAAAGGTTACCGGATTGTCGAGCGCAACTACCGCTGTCCCCTGGGGGAGCTGGATATAATTGCCCTTGACGGTAGGGAGATGGTTTTTCTTGAGGTACGGACGCGCTCTTCAACTGCCTTCGGTACCCCCCAGGAATCGGTTGATGCCCGCAAGCAGTTGCGCCTGCGCCGCCTGGCCGCCTACTACCTGATTGCTCGGGGGCTGGCCGGGCAAGCCTGTCGCTTCGATGTGGTGGCGGTAATGCTCGATGGCCGGGAGCAGGTGGCGAGCATAGAGATAATCAAAGGGGCCTTTTAGGCAAGCAAAAGCCAGGGTTTATTTCATCCCTGGCTTTTTAGTTAGATTTTGATTAATGACAGATTTGGTCACAATATGGTAAAATAACTCTCGGGAATACTGGGAAAGAAATGGGCCTCACCTGCCGGGGGATCAGAGATCCTCGAAAGGGGGTGGGGCGGATGCTTTCAGCATCAGATGCTATCCAGCTATTTATAGCGGTAGTACTGTTGCTCACCCTCATAGTGCATATGACCGACCGCCGTAAATAGTCGGCGACCCTTAAAACTGCAGCAACAGTTTTAAGGGACAAAGATTATACCCCGGTCAGGCGAGGCACAGTGAGCTATTTCTACTTTCAGTATTCCCATTTCTATATTTATTATCCCGCTCTTACTCTTTATCGTCAAGAGGTTACGCCCAAAATTATTTCTTTACCAGGCTATCTTCCACCCGGTCCTGGAGGTAGATGCCGTCCGGGTAATCAGTGGTCCGGCTTTTTTCGAAGCGGGCGTGGCCCTCATCCTGGCAATGCGGGCAGGCGCCCCGGGGGATCAGGATGGCCAGGATGTGGCACCCCTGGTCAGTACGGGAATCGATCCAGGTCAGGCCGCCGCAATCGTTACAGACGCGGGTTGTTTCCACCTGGTTTTCCATCAGCCCTTCGGTGTCGTAGAAAATACGGCGCTGGCGGCTGATTTCTTTTTTACCCCGGATATACTCCTCCCGCAGGCGGTCGCGTTGCTGCCAGGCCTGGTAGGTCTCGTCGCACAGGCGGGCGATATACTCGCTGACCCGGGGTGACTGGGCGACTTTTTCCGGGCTATAGTCCGGTTCCCGGATGCCGGAGTAATCGAGGCCGGCCAGAGCCAGGATGATGCCTACATTGACGTAGGGCAGGGCGCCCTCAATAGAATAGCCGCCCTCCAAGACGGCAATATCCGGCTGCAGGCGGTCGTTAAGGCGGGCGTATCCCTGGGCGGAAAAGCGCATGTTAGTTATGGGGTCGGTATAATGGTTATCCTGCCCGGCAGAGTTAATGACCAGGTCGGGTTGAAAGTCAGCCAGCACCGGCAGGATAAAATGCTCCAGGGCGTAAAGGAAGCCTTCCTCGCCGGTATCCGGGGGCAGGGGTAGGTTGAGGGTATAGCCAAAGGCGTTAGGACCGCCGAACTCGTTCAGGAAACCGGTACCGGGGAAGAGGGTGCGGCCGTCCTGGTGCAGGGAGATATACAGGGTATCCTTATCATGCCAGTAGATATCCTGGCTGCCGTCGCCATGGTGGCAGTCGGTATCGACGATGGCGATTCTTTTCGGGCCGTAGCGGCGGCGGATATGCTCCAGCATAATGGCTTCCATGTTGATATTACAGAAGCCCCGGGCGCCGTGGACGATGCGGAAGGAGTGGTGGCCCGGCGGCCGGATAATGGCGAAGGCTTTATCTACCTCCCCCCGTAAAACGGCGTCGGCGGCCACTATAGCCCCGCCGGCGGCAATCAGGTGGGATTCGGTAGTCCGGGCAGCCACATCCGGAACGCAGATATGCACCCGCTCCACATCGCTGCTGTCGGCCAGGCGGGGGCGGTATTCCCTGATGCCCTCGATATCCAGGATGCCTTCTTCGCAGACCTGGTCCAGAGTATAGAGGAGGCGTTCCTCCCTTTCCGGATGGGTGGGGCTAATGGCCCAGTCAAAGGCCGGAAAGAAGACCAGGCCCAGGCGGCGTTTGGCTTTATACATCTTTTATTCCTCCGAAAATAGACTTCTACCAAAAATGGTTACAATTTACAGTAACCGCTGCGGGGCTGGCGGGACAGGTCTCCAAGCTCAGTGGTTCTCGGCGAGCAAACTAGGCGCTCAGCCTTCCTCGGCGTCGGGGGTGGCTCGGCTGTATCTCTTTGAATAAATGCAGCGGGGAGCGGAACTCTTCGAGCCTCAACTTACGTTACGATCCCCATCCCGTTCACCGCCGCCGAGGCTAGCGGCTTCGCTGAGTTTGCTTGCGCCTCGAACCAAGTCGCCTTCCGCCTGTACCCGCCAGCCCTCTACTCAACCAGTATTTTTATATCTTCGTGGCGGGGGCGTCGCTCCCATGGGGGGCTCCTCTAGAAATTGGGTTCTATTTCCTGTATCCAGGGCGGTAACCCGCGGTTTAACCTGGACCTTGACGCGGATGTTTCTCCCGGAAGTATAGAAACCGGCTACCATATTAAAGGATTGTTCCTCTACTACCTCCAGTTCGGCGCCGGCGGCCGCCGGTGCCAGGCGCTGCAGGCGTTCCTGCAGCGCCTGCAGGGCGCGTTGGCGGGCCTGCTCCAGGGTGAAGCCCCGGGGGACCTTCTCCCTGATGCCCTCTTCGGGGATACTCAGGACACCCTGCTGGGTATCGGCCTGCAGGGTGAGTTCGGTGGTAGGCTGGCTGAGGGCGGCGCCAATGGCGTTGGCCACCCCGGCGAGTTCTGGCGCTAGTACCGGCAGGCCGAAGGCGGCTTCCAGGTCGTCTTTAAGGAGTGGTGCCGGGGCGCCGATGACGACGACCTGTGCCGGTTGCAACTTTTTATTTTCCAAGACTTCCCGGACGGTATAAACCGGGCGGCTGTTAATTCTATCAAGGAGGATTCGTGTTTGCGCGGCAATCTCAGCTGCCATTTGTTTAATAATGGCGGCTGCCATCTTTTCAGTACTAATGCCCAATTCATCACCTAAACGGGCTATACCCTGACGAGCGGCTTCCTGGTCCCCCAGGTCCAGGCGGCCCAGGGTAATCAAGGCATCAGTGGGGGTGGGTGCGGGGCCCCCTAGGGCCAGGGCCGGTCCTGAACGGTCAGGGCCAATGGCCAGCCTACCGTCCTGTACCCGCAGGCAGCTGTCACCGCCCCGGCCCAGGGAGTGGCTGTAAAGGGCGCGGACCAGGGTGGGATAACCGGCCAGGTTGATACCCCGGGGTTCAAAGAGGGGGATGCCGTCGGCCAGGAAAGCGATATCAGTGGTCGTCCCCCCGATATCGAGGATAATGGTATCCTGGGAAGAGGGTGCGAGGGCCAGGGCGCCCATAATACTGGCCGAGGGGCCGGACAAGATAGTCTCTACCGGCAGGGAACGGGAGGCCGCCAGGGAGAGGGTACCGCCGTCGGCCTTTAAAATATCGGGTTGTACCGGCAAGCCCCTCTTACCAGCATAAGTATTAATGGCCCTGGCAAAGGTGCCATAAATGGACGCCACGGCGCTGTTAAGGTAGGCGCTAAAGACCCGGCGGGGGTAATTCAAGCGCCCTGACAGGCGATGGCCTAGGGTTATAAAATCATAGGCCGGGGAGAGGGCTTGCTGGATTTGCAATTCATGCTCCGGGTTGCGAGTTGAGAATTTACCAACAATGGCCAGGTGCCGCAGGCCCCCTTGCTGTAGTTTGGCATCGGCAGCGGCAATCTCGGTGGTCACCAGGGGAGCAGTTGGCCGGCCCCGGTGGTCAATGGCGCCGGCGAGGATGAAGTTTTGGGTGCCGCAAGTGAGCTCGGCCGGATTTAAACCTGGTCCCGGTTCCAGGAGCAGGCCCACCGGGCTGATCCGGCCGGTGACAATGGCATTAGTACAAACAGTGGTGCTGAGGTTCAGGAGCTGGATGTTGCCGGTATCTATGCCCTTCAGGACCGCATCCAGGGCCCTGGTAACAGTATGGAGGTAATCTTCCTGGTTAGTCGGTATTTTGCAGTGGCGTTGTACCTGGCCACCGTCGATGAGAACGGCATCAGTATGGGTGCCACCCATATCCAGACCTACAAACATCTACCTCACCTCACGCTCTATTTTAGACCTGCAGGTAGGGGGTTGCAAGTCTTCCTCTTCCGCTAAGTGGCTAAGGAAAAGAACAGTTCGATGCCTGAACGAAGGGTTGGGGCACGAATAGAAACCTGTTGCCGGCAACCCGCCATCCTGGAAAGGCAAGACTGAACTGGCCGGACTTGCTGGTTTTTGCTGAATTGGATGGGGTTGGCTTGCATCTGGCGAAAAAAGGATTATAATTAGAACGGAAAATCCTGGTGCCGGCATTTTTCCTCCCACATCAGGCATAAGATTGATAACAGATGGGTAAGGGCATATTTAGCGAGGTGAGGAAGTTGGCCCCCAGGGCCCACTTAACCAACTTATACAGCAAAATAAAGGAAGAGGGCGGGGAGCAATTCAGTACCGTAACCATCGAGGCCACCGCCCCGGCAGAGGTGAAGATCAGCTACCCGGCACCGACCCTCTGCCAGGTGCAGGTCCGGGCCGTCCTGACCATGGACCCCGGCCCCCTATACGTTCAGGACGGCATCATCAAAGGAGTAACTATTGCCTCCGGGGAGGAACTGGTAACCTTTAAAATCGACCTGGATGAAGAGGTCCAGGCCCGGCTAACCTGTACGGAAGGGATGCCCTACCGGATTGGCCTGAGCTTCAGCCGCCGGCCCCTGCAGGATTTCTATCAAGGCCGGGTAATCGTTGTTGATCCCGGCCATGGCGGTAGTGATACCGGCCAGCGCGGGCCGGTTAACCTCCTGGAAAGGGATATGGCCTGGAAAACAGCAGGCTATCTAGCTGGTATCCTGGAGGGGTTACAGGCCCGGGTGGTCATGACCCGCAGCCAGGATGAGAATCCCTCCTGGTGCGAGCGCCTGGCCAAAGTCCCTGCCGATGCCTTTTGCTTTATCAGCCTGCACGAGTACGGCAGCCGGGATACGTCTATCCGGGGGACGGCGGTCCTGTATAACCCGGCCAGTCCGGGTAATAAGGAGCTGGCCGAGGCCGTGCTGGCCAGGATTGTGGCCAGGGTGAAGACCCCCAGCCGCGGTACCGGGCCAGCTGCCGAGCTGGCGCAACTGGAGCAACTACCGGCCCTGCGGCTGGAACCCGTGGCCATAACCAATTGGGTCGACGAGGGCCTGTTGCGTAACCCGTACTTTCATCAAAAAACGGCCCTGGCCACGGTGGTAGCCATTAAACAGTACTTCCGGCAGAGAGGTCAGGAACATGACTAGAGGAACGGGAGAGCTTTCCTTTGCTAAAATACCGGTGCGCACCCATATTGTCACCGACAAAGACGACGCCGTGGAGCTGGCCCGGAGGTACAGCCGCGGCATAGCCCGGCCGGGGGATGTCATCTGCCTGGCCGAGAGCGTCGTCGCTATTACCCAGCGCCGGGCCATCCTGCCGGAAGAGGTCAAGCCGGGGCGCCTGGCCCGCTTTCTCTGCCGCTTTCCGGGTAAAGACGGCAGCCTGGCCACACCGCCGGCCATGCAGCTGGCTCTGGAAGAGGTGGGCACGGTACGCCTCCTGGCCGGTTGTGCAGCCGCCGTCCTGGGCCGTTTAATCAAGAAAAGGGGGCTTTTCTACGTTGTCGCCGGGCGTCAGTTGTCTTTGATTGACGATATCGCCGGGACCATGTACCCCTACGAGCGCCATATCGTCATGGGACCGAAAAACCCGGGGCAACTGGTGCGGGACATCAAAAAGGCCACCGGTGCCGAGGCGGTGATTGCCGATGTCAACGACAAAAAGTGCGTCGACATCCTGGGCATTACCGACAGGAGCTACCTTCCGGCCGTGACGGAGGCCCTGCGGGCTAACCCCTTCGGCAACGAGGATGAACAAACGCCCATCGTTATTCTTAAACGGCAGTAACTTTAAGAAAACGCAATCGCCCGTGAGGGTGATTTTTCTTCGGTTTTTCGCTGCCGGCATAAAAAGTGCGGCCAGGCTATTTTCTACTTGTACGGAGACCGGAGAAAACTTTATAATAGGGAGGTGACGTATCAACTGGAGGTGGATTTTGTTGCCACATGTAGTAACCCTGATCCCCGGGGACGGTACCGGTCCGGAGCTGATTACCGCCGCCCGGCGCGTCCTGGAAGCCAGCGGTGTGGAACTGGAATGGGAGGTTATGGCGGCCGGGGAGGGTGCCCTGGAGCAATATGGCAGCGTCTTACCGGAGGAGACCCTGGCCTCCATCCGGAAAAACGGCGTCGCCCTCAAGGGTCCCATCACCACGCCGGTAGGCACCGGCTTTCGCAGCGTTAATGTCGCCCTGCGGAAAGAACTCGACCTTTATGCCAATGTCCGCCCTTTCCGCAACCTGCCCAACGTCCCTTCCCGTTATGCGGGAGTCGACCTGGTAATCTACCGGGAGAACACCGAGGACCTCTATGCCGGAGTTGAACATATGGTGGGGGAAGACGCGGCCGAGAGCATCAAGATTATCACCCGTAAGGGTTCGGAACGCATCGCCCGGGCGGCTTTTGAGTATGCCCGGAGCCAGGGCCGCCAGCGGGTGACGGCCGGCCATAAAGCCAACATTATGAAGTTTAGCGACGGCCTTTTCCTGCGGACTTTCTACGACGTAGCCAAGGATTATCCGGAAATAACAGCTGATGATCGCATTGTGGACAACCTGAGTATGCAGCTGGTGCAGAAGCCGGAGCAGTATGATGTCCTGGTGCTACCGAACCTCTATGGTGACATTCTTTCGGACCTCTGCGCCGGTCTGGTGGGCGGCCTGGGTGTAGCCCCGGGGGCTAATATTGGTGAGAAGGCAGCCGTTTTTGAACCCATCCACGGCAGCGCGCCTAAGTATGCCGGCCAGAATAAAGTCAATCCCCTGGCCACCATCCTCTCCGGGGTGATGATGCTGGAACACCTGGGCGAAAAAGAGGCTGCCGCCAGAATCCAGAAGGCCATCCTGGCGGTCCTGGCGGAAGGCAAGTACCTGACCTACGACCTGGGTGGCAGCGCCGGCACCAGCGATATGGCCGATGCCATTGTCCGGTATCTGACGGCAGCATAGTCGGCGTAGAACCTTATTGGCGGAGGAAATAGCAGTGGCCCTGTTTGTTATCGCCGATCTGCACCTGGGCCGCGATATGGCCATGTTCGGGCCAACATGGGAAAACCACCGGGAGAAGCTGGCGGATCACTGGCGGCGGGTAGTTACCCCCGGGGATACGGTCCTGATCCTGGGGGATATCAGCTGGGGGATGCGCCTGGAAGAGGCCCTGCCGGACCTGGAGTTCATCAAATCCCTGCCCGGAATCAAGCGTATCTTGAAGGGGAACCACGATTACTGGTGGCAGACGGAGCGTAAAATGCAAGCTACCATCTTGGATGCCGGTTTCGCCCTGTTAAAGCCGGAAATAATCGCCGGGGTGGCCGTTTGTGGCACCCGGGGTTGGCTGGTTCCCCAGCACCCCCTTTATAGTGAAGCCACTGACGGGAAGGTCTACCGGCGGGAGGTTTTACGCCTGGAGATGGCCCTGGACGGGGTGACCAGGCTGCGCCGGGATGAACCCTTGGCGGTAATGATGCACTACCCGCCGGCGGTAGGGGGCGAGATCACGGATTTTATCACTGTGATGCAGCATTATGGTGTTAAGGATTGCTACTACGGCCACCTCCACGGTACTGATCAGGAGCGAGCTCTGGTAGGTACAGAGTGGGGCCTGAACTTCCACCTGGTGACCGCGGATTACCTGAATTTCACGCCCCTGCTGGTAGCCTGCTAAAAAGGCCTGTCCGGCACCTTGCGGACAAGCCTTTACTATTACTTTTTACCACTTACCTTTCGTACTTAAAAAGCGCTGGTAAACAGCGGCATTGGTAGCCAGCTCCAGGGAGTCTTCCAGGGGTGGGAGCTCCACCTCGCCGTAACGGCGTTGCAGGGCCAGGCGCAGGAGGTAGTCGGCCAGGTGGGGATTTTTGCTTAACAGGGGGCCATGGAGGTAGGTGCCGATGGCGTTTTTATACCTGGCCCCTTCAGTACCATCACTGCCGTTGTTGCCATCACCGTAGATGACCCGGCCCAGGGGCCGGGCGCCTTGCAGGAAGGTGCGGCCGCCGTGGTTCTCAAAACCGATTACCGGGTGTTCTGTCCCCAGCTCCGCCACCTGAATGGCGATATTGCCCTTCAAGCGTTTCTTACCGGCTTCGGTATAAGCGGCAAAAAGGCCCACTCCGGGGAGGGTTTTTCCATTCGCGGTGCGGTAATACTCCCCCAGGAGCTGGTAGCCACCGCAGATGGCCAGGAGGGCAGTGCCCCCTGCGACGGCTTCCTTTAGGGCGGGGCCCTTGGCGAATAAATCGCTGCTGGCGACCCCTTGTTCTTGGTCGGGCCCGCCACCCAGGAACAGGAGATCAAAATCCCCGGGGTCCAGGGGATCGCCCAAGGAGATGGTAGTTACCTCGACATCTATGCCCCGCCACTCAGCCCGGCGGCAGAGGATTAAGATGTTGCCCCGGTCACCGTAAAGGTTAAGAAACTCGGGGTAGAGATGCCCCAGGCGTAACTTCACTTTGAGCCCCCCTTTCCAGGAGCAGGCGGCGGTACAGGGCCAGGTTGGTATAAGTGCAAAGAATCAAGACCTCATTCACCGGTTGGGCGAGTAAAGCAGCAATACTGGCCCCGGGATCGGGGATAACCTCCAGGCCGACCTCTTCCACGCCCTGGTATTTAAGGCAGATGGCCATATCCCCGGCCCGGAGGCCGGCGCAGATGATCCGGTTGCGGGGGGCTGCCAGCAGGGGCGAGAGGTCGGCATCCCAGAGCCAGGAGACATCGCGGCCGTCAGCAGCCAAGTCGTTAATGGCCAACAGGTAGGCCATTTTTTTCTGCCCGGAGGCCAGGGTCCGCAAGGCCACCCCCAAACCGGTGGGGTTTTTGACCAGCATTAGGGTGATCCGCGTGTCCCCCAGGTTGAAGGTCTCCGCTCGGCCTTGGCCGGGGAGGAAAGAGGCTACCACCTGGATGATGGTTTCCAGAGCAACGCCCAGGTAGAGGGCGGCGCCGGCGGCGGCCAGGATATTATATACGTTATAGAGCCCCCGCATGGGCGTCTCCAGGTCAACCGCGCCGTCCCGGTAAACGAGAGCGAACCGGGCGCCAGTAGGGTCTAGCTGGAGCTCGCGGCCTTCGTAATCCGCCCGGGGCCGCCGGTAGGAACAGCGAGGGCAGTAATAATCCCCCAGGTGACTGTAGTGGTAAAAATTAAACTGCAGGGGCTGGTGGCAGTGGGGGCAGATATGCCCCTCCAGGACCTCCCGGGTGGTTGTCTGGCTCCAGGGGGTCCGGGCCAGGCCAAAGTAACGGACACTACCCCGGCCCTCCCCCAGGGAGGTCACCAGGGAATCATCGGCATTGAGGATGAGGGTGGCCTCCGGGTGTCCGGCCAGGGCGCAGCCGATAACGGCGGCTAGCTGGTCTAGCTCGTGGTAACGGTCCAGCTGATCCCGGAGGAGGTTGGTTATGACCACCGCATCGGGTTGTACCTGGCGAGTAACCAAAGCCAGGGTCCCCTCGTCCACTTCCAGGACGGCGACTTCCCCCCGTTGTTCCAGCAGGGCCGTGGCCACACCGGCGGGCATGTTCGCCCCTTCGCTGTTGGTGACGACCCTCAACCCCGCGGCCTGCAGGATACCTGCCAGGAGGTTGGTAGTAGTGGTTTTACCATTGGTGCCGGTAACAATAACCACTTGCCGGTAGCGGTCGCTTAAGTGCTGGAGCAGCAGGGGATCCATCTTCAAGGCGATAAAACCTGGGAGGGACGTGCCACCCCTTTGCAAGCAGCGACATAATAGGGCCACCAGGCGACCAGCCAGGATAGCCAGGATATTCCGGAACATTCCTGCACCCCACTTTAACCTGCCGCCGGCCGGGAGCGATGCAGGCGGCGACCCAGGATATTTATTAACGCGACCAGTTCCTCCATGCGTAGCAGCCAGGCCAGGAGGCTGTAGCTGGCGGCACCAATAGTTACCAGCAGGGAGAGCTCCAGCCCTTCCTTTACCAGGCGGGACCAGGACCCCGGCAGGACCAGGTGGTGGGAGACCAGCACCAGGAGCAATCCCATGAGGGCAGCCGCCAGGATGCTCTTAGCGGCCGTCTGGGCCAGGCGCCGGGCCTCAAACCGGGTGCGAGCTTTCACCTGCAGGTAGTAGAAGAGTAGGGCAACATTGACAAACCCGGCCAGGGAGTAAGCCAGGGCCAGGCCGCGGATACCAAAGGCCGGTCCCAGGGTGAAATTCAAAGCCGTACCCACGGCCAGGGTAGCCAGGCCGATCCACAGGGGCGTAATGGTATCTTTAATGGCGTAAAAGGCCCGGCTTAAGATTTCATAGGCACCATAGGCGGTAATCCCCAGGGAATAAAAGACCAGGGCGGCAGTGGTGGCCGTGGTGTCGGCGCTGGTAAAGTTGCCGTGCTGGAAGAGAATCCGGACCACCGGTTGTCCCAGGACGACCAGGCCCACCGTTGCCGGAATAGAAATAAAGATTACCGCTCGCAGGGAAACGGAGAGGTAGTGGGTAAAGGCGACCTGATCCCGCTCTAGGAACATGCGGGTCAAGGCCGGCAGCAGGGTGATGCCGATGGAGGAGGCAAAAAGGATAGGTACCAGCACCACCCGGCTGGAGATGGTCAGGGCATTAATGGAACCCTTGGGCAGGTAAGAGGCGATAAAGGTCTGGTTAAAGAAAAGGTTCAGCTGGGCAATGGAGAGGCCGATGGTCACCGGTAACATCAGCTTGAATATTTTACGGATACCGGGATTTTGCCAGTCCATGGTCCACCGGTAGCGGGGCCGCAGGCGCCAGATGCCCCAGACCTGGACTAGGAAATTAAGGGCAGCGCCGATCAGGGTGGCGATGGCAAAGGCGGCGATACCATACCTGCCGGCCAGGATCAGGCCGAAGACGATGATGGCGGCGTTGTAGACCAGGGGGCCGATGGCCGTGCCAATAAAGGATTGGTAAGCATACTCGGTGCCAATCAAAACCCCGTTGAGGCAGTGAAAAAGGACGGCAATCAGGACAATCCTGGTCAAATAGGCAGTGTAAGCCACCTGGTCCGGGGTGAAACCGGGGGCTACCAGGTGCACCAGGGCCGGAGCCCAGATCATACCCAGGATAACAGCCAGCCCTACCACTGCCAGAACCAGGTTAAAGGCAATGCTCACCGTCTGCCAGACGGCGTCTTCGTCCTGCTCCGCCAGGTAGCTGGATAGTACCGGGATAAAGGCCGAGCTAACCCCACCGCCCACCAGGATTAAGTAAATGGTATCCGGGATCACAAAGGAGGTATTCAACATGTCTGTCAGGCGGTTCTGGCCGAAGAGGGCCGAGATGGCGGTGTTACGTAAAAAGCCCAGGATGCGGGAGATAGCCGAAGCCAGGCTTAAAATGGCCGCCGACCGGGCCAGGCCCATGGTCCTTTGTTTTGTCACCCTAACGCTTCCATTCCTAGCATATTATAGCATAAATTTATATTTTTCCATCGCTAGCATTGTTGACACACTATCAGTATTTTAATCGTTCCTGTGGTAAAAGGGAAGACCCCCATATCGCCACCGGATGCACCATTGTTTCCGATAGCTCCTCGTGGGGGCTGCCGCCCTGGCCACGAAACCAGATAAATGCTGGCTGGGGGGCTGGTGGGGGTACAGGTGGAAGGCAACCTGGTTCGGGGCGTAAGATGCTTCTATGAAGCAGCGGCGAGGCGGTTGTGAACGGAATGGGGAGCGGCAAGTGCTAAAATTATGGTTCATAAGGCCGGATGGCTGTTGACAAAAGGTGTGGTCAGGGGTATGATTTATTTTCGGGTTCCAAAATATACGGGAGGCGAAGGGCATTGGCCGGCCGGGCAGAGGCAAGCAGGGAGCTGGAGTACTTACTGCGGCAAATAAACCACCTGATGAACCATTACACCCGGAGTTACTTAACTGACCGGGGATTGACCATGGCCCGTTTCTGGGTCTTGAGCAACCTGCCCAGGGGGCAAAAATTGACCATGGGCGAATTGCAGCGACGGCTCCTCCTGGCTCCGGGGACGGTTACCGGCCTGGTAGACGGCCTGGTGGCCGAAGGCCTGGTCCGGCGCTGGCGGGATGAAAACGACCGCCGCCTTGTTTTCCTCGACCTGACTGCGGCCGGGGAGGAGTTCCTGGCGGGGATTCTAGATTTCCGTTCTGATGTTCTGGCCAGGGCCATGGCCGGGCCGGACGAAACCCAAGCCCTGGATGCCGGGCAGCTGAATGCCGCCCTGCGGGTAATCCTCACCAACCTGAGCAAGCAATGTAAAGGAGAAAGAGAGAGAGATGCTGGCTCGAACAAAGGAAAATTATAAGTGGTACGCCCTTTCCTGCACCACCCTGGGTGCCCTGCTGTCAGTTCTTAATGGTAATACCCTGCTGATTGCCTTGCCGGTTATTGCCAGGTCGCTGCATGCCTCTAAGGCTTGACCGCCGGGGATCCGGTTATAGATAAAGGGGAGTATTACGGGGATGGAGATTGAAGCGGCAATAGGGAAGAAGACCGGTCGCTGGCGAGCCCTGGCGGCCTTAAGGCATCGTAATTTTCGCCTTTTCTGGTCCGGGCAACTAATTTCCCTGATGGGCACCTGGATGCAAAATATGGCCCAGGGCTGGCTGGTCCTGCAGATGACCAATTCACCCTTCCTGCTGGGGGTGGTCAGTGCCGTCCAGTTTACGCCCCTGTTGGTCCTGGCCTTGGTAGCCGGGGTGGTGGCCGACCGGGTACCCAGGAGACGCCTGCTGATTTTTACTCAGACCAGCCTGATGCTCCTGGCCTTCATCCTGGGTGTTTTGACCCTCACCGGGGTGGTTCGTTTCTGGATGGTCTTAATCCTGGCTGGACTGCTGGGCACGGTCAATACCTTTGATATGCCGGCCCGCCAGTCCTTTGTGGTAGAGATGGTTGGTAAAGAGGATCTCATGAATGCCATCGCCCTTAATTCCTCGATCTTTAACGCCGCCCGGATTGTGGGGCCGGCCCTGGCCGGATTGGTAATTGGCCGCTTGGGGATGGCGGCTAGTTTCCTGCTCAATGGAGCCAGCTTTATCGCGGTTATCGCCGGCCTGTTGTTGATCCGTGTCCCGGAGAAAACAGATTTGGTGAACGCCCGGCGGCCAGCGGTGAAGCAGGTTGGGGAAAAGATTGTTGAAGGTCTGCGCTATATTCGCCGAACGCCTATTGTCTTGCATACCATTACCCTAATGGCCCTGCTGAGCATCTTTGCCATGAATTTTACGGTCCTGATTCCTGTCCTGGCCCGGGATACCCTGGGCCAGCAGGCCGAGGGCTATGGCCTGCTTATGTCGGCCTCGGGGGTGGGCGCTTTAGGCGGCGCGCTGCTTCTGGCGGTGCTCAGCAGCCGCGGCCCCCGGCTGCGGTTGCTTTTGGGTGGAGCTGCCGGCCTCTGCCTTTTCCAACTCCTCCTGGCCAGTACCCGTTCTTATAACTTGGCCCTTTTATTCCTGGGTTTTACCGGCTGGTCCATGATCACCTTTACCGCTTCGGTCAATACCACTTTACAACTGAATGTACCCGACAATTTACGGGGCCGGGTCATGAGCGTTTATTCCCTGGTTTTCGGCGGGGTAACGCCTATCGGCAGCCTGTTCAGCGGCAGTATCGCCCACCTATGGGGGGCCCCGGCTGGTCTGGCAGCAGGAGCGACGCTAGGGTTAATTAGCTTGCTGGCTGTTACCAGTGCCCTTCGCAAAACTAGGCTGACAATCTTAAGAAGTTCTTAACATTTTCTCGATAACATCCTGAAACTCCCGGGGTATCCTATCCTTGAACGGAACAACAGGCCTGGTTGTTTCCGAAAAACATATGAAGGGATGGGGTAAGATGATGATGACTAAAGGTGCCAAGATCCTGGCTGCGGTGGCAACTCCCCTGGTCCTGGGGGGATTGCTGATCGTCAGCCAGCCCGCTTCTTCCCGGGCTGATGCAAGCGCCCCGGCGCAAGCTGCCCCGGCTGTATCAACTCCAGCTTTTGGTGGCGCAGGTTTAGGCCCGGGCCAGGGCCTGGGGTTAGGCCTGGGGCGCTCCCTGGGGGGTATGATTACCACCCTCAGTAATACCCTGGGTATCGATGTGACGCAATTGCGGGCCGAGCGCCAGGCAGGCAAGTCCCTGGCCGATATTGCCGCCGAGCATGGGGTTGATAAAAGCCAGCTGGTGGCTAAGGTAACGGCCGCAAGGAAGCAGCTCCTAGAGGACAGAGTAGCTGCCGGCCAAATAACCCAGGAGCAGGCTAATTACTGCCTGGAGAATATGCAGCAGCGTGTAGAACAAAACCTAGAGCGGACGACGGTCGGTCCCAACGGCCAGGGCCGGGGCGGCTGGAAAGCCGGCAGCCAGGGTAATGGCGGCCCCCGCCGGAGAATAGCGGCTGGCTCAGGAGCCCAGGTTGGGCAGGGTGCCGGCTTCGGCCGGGGCCAGGCAGGTGGCCCAGCGGTAACCCAGTAATACAACTGATAAAGGGATACCCGGGGGTTAAACTCCCGGGTATCTTTACATCCGGCCAATAAAGGAAAAAATGCCGGCGATGGCGAAAGATTTATCGAGGGAAAATGTTATTTGGGAGGAGCCCATGGCGAAAAAGACGATCCTGATCATCGAAGATGAGGCTAAAATAGCCCAGATGATCCAGCAGCACTTGACCAGGGAGCAGTTTACAGCCGTGGTAGCTGCCGATGGAAAGGCAGGCCTGGAAGCAGCCCGGCAGGAAAACCCGGACCTGATAATCCTGGACCTGATGCTGCCGGGTTTGAGCGGTCTGGATGTCTGCCGGGAAATCCGCAAGGAGAGCCAGGTACCCATCATTATGCTTACGGCCCGATCCGAAGAAATAGACAAGCTCCTGGGGCTGGAGCTGGGGGCCGATGATTATATCACCAAGCCCTTCAGCCTGGCTGAACTGGTGGCCCGGATCCGGGCTGTCCTGCGTCGCACCGGCGGCCAGGAACAGCCGGTAGCCGGGAACGTCCAGGCCCGGGGCGACCTGACCATAGATTTTGACGGCCTGCAGGTGTATAAAAAGGGGCAACCGGTGAATTTAACCCCCACAGAATTCAACCTTTTGGCCGTTTTGTTCCGGCATCCAGGCCGGGTATACAGCCGCCTGCAGCTCCTGGACGCTGCCCTGGGCGAAGCCTACCAGGGATATGAGCGCTCCATCGACACCCATATCAGTAACCTGCGCCGGAAGATTGAAGCCGACCCGGCTGCACCACGCTACATTCTTACTGTTTACGGAATGGGTTATAAGTTTAATGATGTTTAAAATTCAAAGGGGTTTTAACGTGAAACTCCGGACGCGATTGACCCTGGCTTTAGTCCTGGTAACCTTCCTGGCGGTAGTTGCCCTGGCGGTGGCCGTGGGCTGGTCTACCCAGTCCTTTTTTCACGGTTATGTTAACGATGTTAACTCACGCCGCCAGCAGGTGTGGGCGGAGTTTTTTACGGCCTATTACCGCGACCGGGGCGGCTGGTCCGGGGTGCAGGACCTCCTGGGTACCCCCTGGCACGGTGGCCGGGGGCGGGGCTGGGGGCCGGCCCAGGGTATGGGTCAGGGCATCGGTCAGGGGCCGGGCCAGGGTATGGGCTTTGGTCGTCTGGCCCAGGAACGGGTGCTCCTGGCGGATAGCGAAGGTGTGGTAGTGGCTGATTCCTATGGTATCAGGCTGGGGGAAAGGGTTGCCGAACCGGAACTGGCCGGGGGGACGGCTATTAACGTTGGCGGCCGCCGGGTGGGAACCATGTGGCTGGCCACCACTGCGCCGCCGGGGGTCCTCTCCCAAGAGGATGAGTTTACCCGTGCGGTCACTTTGGCCATCATCCTGTCGGGGATAGGGGTATTGCTCCTGGCCGGCCTGGCCGGGCTTTACCTGGCAGGACGGATCGCCAGGCCATTAAGCAGGCTTACGGCGGCCGTCCAGGGACTGGCTGCCGGCGGTTATAAGCAACGTCTGGACCTGGCCGGCGATTATGAAATTGCCCGGCTGGTGGCAGCCTTTAACGAGATGGCGGCACGGCTGGAGAAATACGAGGCCCTGCGCCGTAATATGGTGGCTGATGTCGCCCACGAACTGCGTACCCCCCTGACGGTGCTGCGGGGACAATTGGAATCCCTCCAGGCGGGAGCCATCGAGGCCAAACCGGAGGTAATCATGTCCCTACATGATGAGATCCTGCGCCTGAACCGCCTGGTGCATGATTTACAAGAGCTGAGCCTGGCTGAAGCCCGGCAGCTGACCCTGCATCGGGAGACCCTCAACCTGGTAGAAGTGAGCCAGCGGGTAATAAATTTCTTTCAAGTAGAAGCCGAGGATAAAAATATTACCCTGGAGCTTGACGCCGGGAGTGAGAGCATCATGGTCAGGGGGGACAGGGATCGCCTCGCCCAGGTCCTCGTCAACCTCCTGGGCAATGCCCTGCGCTACACACCCGCCGGGGGTAAGGTGGTGGTAAGTGTCAGGCGGGAAAGAGGAGAAGCCTGCGTCACTGTGGCTGATAACGGGGCAGGCATCGATCCAGCTGACCTGCCCTATGTTTTTGAAAGGTTTTACCGCCCTGATAAGTCGCGGACCAGGGCCCAGGGGGGAGCGGGGTTGGGCCTGGCTATTGCCAAGGGCTTCATAGAAGCCCACGGCGGGAGAATCCGGGCCGAGAGCCACCCCGGCCGGGGTAGCCAGTTTACTTTCACCCTCCCGGCGCTGGCCGCTGGGAATAACATAAAGCCGATGTTCTATTAAAAAAGGTGGACGCCGATGAATATAATCCTAAGTGGTCTACCCAAGGGGATCGGTAAAGGTCAATCAGTTGCGGCCGGTTTAGCCGGGGACAGCCGGGGATTGACCTGGGAAGTGGGCGAGATCCTGCAGGGGCGGGTAAGCAGCCAGGTGGCGCAGGATGCCTTTTTCCTGGAGATCCAGGGCCGGGAGATCCTAGCTCGGTCCTCTCTGAGTCTGGTGCCCGGCCAGGCCGTCAGCCTCCAGGTTCAGGAGCGGCAGGGGAGCCAGTGGCTGGTAAAACTACTCGCTGCCGGCGGTCCAGTGTTAACTGACGACCTGAAGACCCTCCTTACCCGGCTGGGGCTCCAGGATACGCCCCTTTACCGTTCCCTGGTGGCAAAATTCCTGGCTTACCGGCTGCCTTTGCAACCGGAGTTACTGCGACAGGTAGAGCAGGTTTTAAGCCTCCCTCACGAAGGGGGTCAAGCAAAGATAGAAGCGAGCCTGCCGGAAGGCGCGACGGCCGCTAATGACCATGGTCTTCGTGCTATTGAGGGAGAGATAGAGGTAGCCCTGCAGGCCCTGAAGCTGGGGGTCCCGCCGCAAGCCGAATCTATCAATTACCTGCGCGCCTTTATGCTCCAGGAGCAGGAAAAAGGACAGGAGGGCATAACCAGCCTGGCCCGCTTTCTTTCCTCCCTGGCCGCGGTACTGGATGGGCTGGAAGGCGAGAAGGGCGGTGCGGCCCGGACCCTCTTCCAGCAGCTAAAGGCCATGGTGGCCTCCCTGATCCTGCAACCCGGGGCCGGTAGGGAAAGATTAGCAGGGCAATTACATAACCTGCTATTTTACCAGTTACCTGGAAGGGATGACGGAGATTTCTCTCCTACTCATAATGGCGGCGTCCTGTCCTTGCCTCCTTTACCCGAAAGCGCGGCGGGAAAAGAGCTCCAGCAGGGACCAACCCGGTATACCCGGTCTTGGTCCCTAAATGAGTTAACCACAAAACTAGATTCCCTGCTCCAGGCAGTCAAGGAGGCCGTCCGGGAAAACGGCCAGGAGACTGCAGCCAGGGATCTCCTGCATACCGGCGAAAAGATTGCCGGGCAACTGGCCGGGCAACAAGTATTCCAAACCAGCGGCAAGGACAACGGGCTGCAGGCTTGCCTTTACTTTACTTTACCCATCCAGCAGGAAGGGGAAGTAACTACCTGGGGACAGCTGGTAATCCGGAAAGAGGGCCAGGGAGCGAATCAGGTTGATAGCCGGAACTTTAATATGACTATCCTGTTACATACGGAAAACCTGGGCTCCTTATTGCTGGACATCAGGGCTGGGCAGGGGGAGGTCAGGGTGCAAGGACAGGTGGAAGAGGAGTGGGTGGGCGAGTTAATTGCTGCCTTCTGGCCGGATTTGCAGGAGGTTTTTACTGGCCTGGGCTACCGTTTACATAGCTATCAATGGCGGACCGGGGCTGTTCCCGGGCAGCTTTTACCGCTGCCGGTTGCCCCGGGGGAAATTACTATCGTGCCGGGCTTGCTGGATAAAAAAGTATAGGCGTATATCGTGCCTGCGCATAGCAAAGGAGGGTGGGACATCGTGCCCCATAAGGACGCGGTTAAAAAGGCGGTCGCCCTGCGTTATAATGACGACCAGGATCAAGTACCCCGGGTGGTAGCCTCCGGCAAGGGAGAGATAGCCGCCAAAATCATCGCTACAGCCACGGCAGCCGGTGTCCCCATCCACCAAGATGCCGGCCTGACGGAGATGCTGGCCCGCCTGGATATCGGCGCCAGCATTCCGGCTGAACTCTACCAGGTGGTGGCCGCAGTTTTAGCCTATATTTATGCTTTAGACAGGGGACAAACCAGGAAATAAATGAACAGCTAAGGCAAGGCCTATGACTGTTCCTGGGGTACCATCAGGCAGTAAAGGCATAAGGATGTTTTTCTGGCTAGTTATGTAAATTAACCCTGCAAACCAGTTAAGGGGTAAAGGAATGTAAATAGTAACGATGGTGAAGAACAATCTAGTGGCCCCGGTGCTAAAATGGGCGGGTGGCAAGAGGCAAATAGTCTACTGGATACTAAAATACGTGCCGCAGACCTTTACCACCTATTATGAACCCTTCCTGGGCGGCGGCGCCGTTTTGTTTGCCCTGCAGCCGGAAAAGGCTGTGGTCAACGACATCAATAGTGAGTTAATCAACGTTTACGAAGTTATCAGGGACAATGTAGAGGAATTGATTATCGACCTTAGGAAACACAGGAACGAAGAGGCCTATTTTTACGCCACCCGGAATCTGGATCGGGATAAGGAGAGATACAACCGGCTGACACCCATCCAGCGGGCTTCAAGAATGATTTACTTGAACAAGACCTGCTATAATGGTTTATTCCGGGTTAACAGGGCCGGGGAATTCAATGCTCCCTTTGGTAAGTATAAGCACCCGAATATCGTGAACGAGTACACCCTAAGAGCCGTAAGCGAGTATTTCAACCGGGCCCAGATTACATTTACTTGTAGGGATTTTGAGGAGGTTTTAAAGGGAGCGCAGGAAGGAGACTTTGTTTATCTTGATCCTCCCTATGACCCGGTTTCCGCTACGGCCATTTTTACCGGTTATAGCCGGGGAGGCTTTGGCCGGGAAGAGCAGCTAAGACTGAAAAAAACGTGCGAACAACTGAACGACCGGGGGATAAAATTCCTTTTATCAAACTCAGCGACGGCTTTTATTAAGGAACTTTACCGGGATTACCGTATAGAAATAATTCAGGCTAAAAGGGCCATTAACTCCGTCGCTGATAAACGCGGTGCAATTAACGAAGTCCTGGTGATGAATTTTAAAGATTAACTTTTGTAGTTTGTGCTCCCAGACCACCAGCAGGGTCGGGTAGAGAATTATCTGTTAAAATAATTCCAGAACTTTACTTGCCGGCAGCGGATGTTTGTAATAAAATACTTAATTAAGATAGTAGGAAGCCAATAGCAAGTGTCACAACTCCATACAGCATCCAAACAGGAGAGGTGGAGGTAGAAGGGTAGCCTGATAGCAATATCCTGATAGCGCCCTGGGGGAAGGCGAGCTTATTTTTTTAGTATCGTTATGCTTAAATGAACATAAAGCGTACAAGGGAGTGGAGAATTACATGCGTCGTTTTGTGACTATGATTTTAATCCTGGCTTTAACAGGCATCTTATTAACTGGGTGTGGGGGCAAGGCAAGCCAACCAGGTAGCCAATCAACAGGCGACCAGAAGACAAGCGGGAAAATTACCCTGCATCTTTACGGCGCTGGGACCCTGGCAGTTCCCTTCAAACAGCTTGACGAGGCCTTCCAGCAAAAATACCCGAACATAACCGTCCAGCCCCAATTTGGCGGCAGCGTCAAAATGGTGAAGCAGGTAACGGAAATGAAACAGCCGGCCGATATTGTAGCCGTTGCCGATTACAGCGTTATTCCCAAATATATGTTTGGCGAAAATGGGCAGCAGAAGTATACCGCCTGGTATGTCGGTTTTGCCAGTAATGCCATAACCTTTGTTTACACAAACAAGAGTAAAGGCCAGGATCAGATTAACAACAATAACTGGTACCAGGTACTGGCGGAAAAGGGCGTCCAGATCGGCCGTTCCAATCCGGATACAGATCCTTCCGGTTACCAGACCTTACAGATGCTCAATCTGGCGGAAAAATACTATCAGGCCCCGGGCCTGGCAGAGAAGATCCTGGCTAATGCGTCGGCTGCCAATATCCGCGATACGGAAACCGAGCTATTAAGCGCGTTGGCAGCCGGTCAGATCGATTACCTGGCGATTTATAAATCCGATGCGCGGCAGCACGACCTTAAATACCTGGATTTACCGGCACAAATTGATTTAAGCGCTCCCCAATATGCTGATACCTACCAGCAGGTAAAGGTAAAAACTAAAAATGGCGATATCACCGGCAAACCGATAGTCTACGCTGTAACTATACCGGATAACGCTCCCAACGCTGAATGGGCCAGGAAATATGTAGCCTTTTTGCTGGGGCCGGAAGGGCAAGGCATAATGAAGAAGAATGGTTTCGGTTTATTGGACAAGCCTTATGCTAATGACGTGGCGCAAGTACCGGCGGAATTGCAACAGCTGGTGAGTCCCTGGCCCCGGCAGTAGGTGGGCAGCATGGGGGAGGGTCAAGGTCTGAGAGGGCATTGGTTATTTCTGATCTTCTGGCTGCTGGGGGGTATGATGCTGGCCTTTATTCTGTTACCCTTGGGGCGGATGTTCGGCCAGCAATCGCCTGCAATGCTGGCCACCGTAGCTGCCATGCCGGATGTGCAGGGAGCCATCACCCTGAGCCTGGAAGTCGCCATGGCAAGTGCGGTTATTGCTGCGGTTTTTGGTACCCCCCTTGCTTATTTGCTGGCCAGGAGCCAGTTTCGCGGCCGGGCTTTAATAGAAGCTATAGTCGATTTACCCCTGGCCGTTCCCCATACGGTAGCCGGTATAGCTCTTTTGTTTGTTTTTGGCCGGAACGGTCCCATCGGCAAGATCGCAGGCCAGCTGGGTATCAGTTTCTGGGGTACGGCCTTGGGGATCCTCGTCGGCATGCTGTTTGTTAGTATCCCCTATATGGTCAACTCGGCCCGGGAGGGTTTTGCCAGCGTAGATTTACGCCTGGAGAAGGCCGCCAGGACGCTGGGGGCCTCCCCAGCCCAGGTTTTCTGGCAAATCTCTCTACCCCTGGCCTTGCGGGGTATCCTCAGCGGCGTAGTCCTTACTTATGCCCGGGCCATAGCCGAATTTGGCGCTGTTATCGTACTGGCGTATTACCCGGAGACGGCGCCGGTGAAGATTTATGAGCTTTTCCTGAGCGGGGGTCTGCAACAATCTTCAGCGGCAGCAGTCCTACTACTGTCCGTAACCCTTACTACCTTTATATTTTTTCGTTACCTGGCTTACGGGCGGGCGGCCCGGAAGGGGAGGAACCAGTGAACTTTTTTGAAATCGCCAATCTCCACCTGCAACTCCGTGAGTTTAGCCTGCATAACCTTTCCCTGCAATTACCGCGGGGGAAGGTTATGGTTATACTGGGGCCCAGCGGTGCCGGGAAATCAGTGCTACTGGAAACCATCGCCGGCTTTTATCATCCCGCTGAGGGACGCATTTACCTCGGGGGGCGAGATATTACCTTGCTGCCGGCCGAAAAACGGCGTGTAGGTTTTATGTTCCAGGATTACGCCTTATTCCCCCATTGGACCGTACAGCAAAACGTCCTTTCACCATTACGTTTCCAGCATAAAAATGAGGATCAGACCCACCTGGACCCCGAGCAAATTATGGATCTGTTGAATATTGCCCATCTCGCCGATCGTTACCCGGCAAATTTGAGCGGTGGGGAGAAACAGCGGGTGGCCCTGGCCCGGGCCTTGATGAGCAGCCCGGAATTACTTCTCTTTGACGAACCCATGTCCGCCCTGGACGCCCGGGCCAGGGAGGAATTGCGGGAGGAACTGGGGCAACTCCTGCACCAATGGTCCCTGACGGCGATCTATGTTACCCATGATCAGGCGGAAGCCCTGGTACTGGGGGATATTATCGGTATTCTCCAGGAAGGTCGCCTGGTACAATGCGGTTGCAGGGAAGAGGTGTTTAAGCGTCCAGCGACGCCCTTTGTAGCCAGGTTTGTAGGCATGGAAAACCTTTTCCCCGGTAACGTATTACAGGTACACCAGGAAGAGGACGGCTCTACGACCGTGGGGGTAGAAGTTGAACCCCTGGGGGTCCTGGTAGTCCGAGGGAATTATGAGGTGAAGGCCGGCGAAAAGGTCTGCCTGGGCATCCGCCCCGAAGATATTCTGTTGGTAGAAAGTGGGGGAGAAAGTGCGGCCGGTGCCGGTTACTGGGGCAATTTGCCGCCGCCTAATATCCTGCCCCTGACGGTTGCCGGCATCATTCCCTGGGGTCTCTTTTATAAGTTAAAGTTGCAGGGAAAGGTTCCCCTGACGGTTTTTGCGGTAAAGACAGGAATTGAAGGTAGGGGGATAGTCCCTGGCGCAGCCATTCAAGCCGTCCTGCCGCCGGCAGCCATCCATTTGCTTAAGTGATCATGCCGGTATTGACTGCGTCATTCTAGCCTACAGGCCTTTTGGCCACCGGCGGCTCCCGGCACCTGGTCTTCCCCGGTAGTTATAGAGAAGAACACTGTTGGTATTGCTCATCAGTTCTTCCTTCATTTAAAAAAAGCCGCCGGAAGGCGGCAATTAATTCAAGTTCCTACTCCCCAACAGTAACCAGCTGTCCCTCCGGATACCAGTTGACAGGCTTTTTGAACACCTGGCTTATAAACCGCAGGGGCACCATGACTCTATTATTATACATTTGTGCCGGCACGTCTATATTTTGGGCCTGGCCATTTACTGTAACCTGCGGGCTATTAACCGGAAGATTAATCACGGTATTGTTATTGTTTATTGTTACCGTGTTATCTTCTTGATTCCAGGCTATTGCCTGGTTACCGATGCCCAGGGCGTTGGCTACCGCCCTTAAGGGCACCAAGGTTCGGCCATTTTTAATTATCGGTTGAACATCTGACTGTAGCTCATTCCCGTTGGTAAAGATATGTATCCGACCACTTTTACCTGCCATGTGGTAAAGTTGGGCCAGATACTTAAAGGCCCACTGGGGATGTTCGATGCGTAAAATTTCTTTTACTACTTGCAAGGCTCCATCATAATCATCATTCTGAACATCATTCATTAGCTCCTGTTTCAAGGTTTCCAAACGGGTATCAATTTTTCCCTGGTTATTTAGTAATTTTAGCTGTTCTAAAATCCGGAGGGCCCGCACCATTTGGTTCTTACTCAGGGCATTGTCCAGTTCTTGCTTTAATTTTTCGATCTTATCCTGTAAAGCCGGCGGGCCATAAACATCCCCGCTAACGCTTTGCTCACCATAAACATTGTCGGTTACGCTTTGACTATCGCCCGGCATATTTCCCGCCATACTACCGGAATTTGTCGCGTCGGCATAGGCTGCCAGGGGTAAGAGGACCAGGGATATCACCAATAATATAGGGAGAAACTTTTTTTTCATTATACCTGTACTCCTTTCCCAATCGTCGTGGCGCAAGATTCTACGTAAGCTAGATTAAAATCTCAATTCGACCATCCCCTTTCCTGGCCTTCTATAACTTTCTTGCAGTTATAGTCCAGCAGAAATAAAGGGCAAAGGACTAAAAAAAGATAAGAATTTTCCTGGGTCAACAAGGGGTCCTGACGTCTTTGCTGCCCGGGTATTTAATCGTTCCTTCCTACATAATATATGTTCGGACAAATTAGCAAGAAATAGAGGGTAGTATTTTATTTTACCGTAGCTCAAATAAATAACTCATAAACCCCAATGAGGATTAACAATAGGCCGGCAGCGATGCCGGTTTTAGCGCCCAGCCAGCGGGAGGTATAGCGCCGGCCGATAGTTATGCCGGCTCCACAGGAAAAAAGGCTGAACAAGAAAACCATGGCTGTGGTTAGGGCCGGGTTTAAACCGGAAACGCCGGCGCCGAAGCCGGTGGCCAGGTTGTTTAAAGCTAAGGCCAGCCCCAGGACTGCTGCTTCTTTGCCGTCAATTATCCCGGAGCAATCGCGATCCACCTGTACCGGATCGCGGAGGATCTGGATCAAAATACCCAAAGAACAGAGATGGATGGTAAGTAGGCAGGAGGTTTCCTCTGCTGATGGCGAAGAGCGGGCTGTTATCTCCCTGTGGCTGGTGGGAGGGTAGGTTTCACGGCAGGATTGGAATAGCACCCAGAAACCTGCCGCCAGGATAATAGTAGCGCCGAGGTAATTGGCCATTTTTACTGTTAAGAGATAACCGGCGATATATTGGCCCAAAAACATTGTTGCCAGAGTCCCCGAGCTGGTTATCAACGCAATAACCATGTTGGACAGGAAGGGTAGCTTCATTCCCCGCGTGCCATAAGCGAGGGCTACCCCCAGGTTGTCAAGGTTGGCAGATAAGGCTAAAAAGAAGGTTGTTAAAAAGTGCATATCGTCTACCCCCCAGAGCATCTTTCCACGATAATCTATGAGGGGTAACCTACGAGGTTGCCTGGCAAAGGTTATAAGGTTTGGCCCTAATTGGCTGGATATGACTTTATAATGGTATTGACGCCAGAGGTTTTAAATTCTATACTTGAGCTAAGAGGTGATAGCCATGTTACCTTTCTCCCATTGGTTGGTGGCAGGTGAGATTTTTAGCCCTGCCGATATTGCCTTGATCTTAGCTATTGCATTACTAGTCTTTGGACCAGGGAAACTGCCGGAGATTGGTCGCAGCTTGGGCAAAACTATCCGGGAGTTCAAAGCCGAAACAAATAAGATTACCAACGAAGTAAATGAAAGCCTGAAAGTTGACAGCCAACCAACTGCCAAGACAGAGGATAAAAAGTAGTAGCCAAAAGGCCCGTCGTTAAGGCGGGCCTTTTCCTGGCTTTCCTACCGGAGCGCCAGCAGGGCCGCTCCCAGGGCACCGATTATTTGCGGATCCGGGGGTACGCGGATGCTGGTGTCCAGGTTTTCTTCCAGGCTTTTTACTACTCCTGAGTTTTTGGCCACCCCGCCGGTCATGGCCACCGGCTCTTCCCAGCCCAACCGCTGGGCCATGGCCACTACCCGCTGGGCGATGGCATTATGCAGGCCCCTGATTATTTCGGCCACCGGCCGGCCTTCGGCCACCAGGGAAACCACTTCGGATTCGGCAAAGACGGTGCACATGCTGGTAATATTAGCGCCCTGGCCTGCCTGCTGGGAGAGGGTCCCCATTTCTTCCAGTGGGACTTCCAGAGCACCAGCCATGATTTCCAGGAAACGGCCGGTACCGGCGGCACACTTCTCGTTCATGACAAAATCCCGTACCTTGCCCCCGGCATCCAGGAGGATGACCTTGCTATCCTGGCCGCCAATATCGATGACCGTGCGTACTTCCGGCCAGAGGTAGTAAATTCCCCGGGCATGACAGGTGATTTCGGTGACCCGTCTCCGGGCGAAGGGGACCCGGATACGGCCGTAGCCCGTGGCGACAATGCCGTCCAGGGACTCTAATCCGGCTCCGGCCTGTTCCAGGGCTGCCTGTAAAGCCTTTGCTGCAATCTCGGCGCTGTTTACACCACTCTTCAGAACGACGGCTCCTGCCACCCGGCCGTCCCGGACTACAACAGCTTTGGTCGTCAGGGAGCCGACATCTACTCCCGCAGTCAAGCTCAAGGGCATAGCCTCCCGTATTCTTTTATATTTATAATAGTGTTTCCAGAAACCCCTCCAGGCGTGTTCTGGTAGCGCCGGGGGCATACTTGCTTTGATCGACACAATCGCCCTCCAGGTTGAGAAAGGGTATTTCCCTTTCGCGCAGGGCATCCTGTAACAAGCGTAAACCGGCGGTGCTCTGGCGGCAACCCCAGTGGGCGAAATGGATAACCCCGCCAGCCTGGTAGGCGTCGATCATATCCAGGATGGCCTCTATCCTCCTGGACATGGGACCCAGGCCATGGTGGCTTAAAACCTTACGGGCCAGGCTATAAAAGGGCCTTTCCGGGTCCAGGGGTTGCCAATAAACATGACTCATTTCTTCAAAGACAACTACCGCCCCGGCTTCCTGTTCGAGCAGGTGAAAAATGGTGTTGGGGTAATAGGGCCGCAAGTGCAGCCATAATAAACGGGCCTTTTCTTCCGGTACGGCCCGGCGCTGTTCCCGGTAACGCCGGCCCAGTTCGGCCGCCAGTTGGCCGTAGACCTCCACCGAAGTTGCCGCGCCAAACCCCGCCAGCATGGGGTAAATGAAACTGTGGGCTTCTTCCCCCCGGATGCAGGCCGGGCGCTGCTGGCGCAGGCGGTTGACGGCCAGCAGGCGTTCCCGGGCCGCGTTAGAATTAACTATGGCCTCCTGAAAACGTTCCCCGTCCCACTCCAGGCTGAGGGATTCTACCAGGGAAAAGGTTATGGACTTAAGCTGGCGGGCCACGTAGTTCAGGGCTGCGGCATCCTGCCGGTGGGGCACGTCTAAAAGGTAAAAGGGTACCTCGTGGTAGGCTGCCACCGTTGCTAAGGATTGAGGGGCCGTATCACACAGGTGGGAGCTGCAGACCACCGCCCCCGGTGGCGGGAAGTAACCTTCCCGGTCGCAACCGTGGGCCAGGCGGTGAAAGGAGCAGGCCTCGCTGCTGACCCAGTCACTTTCAGCCCGCCGTAAAGCTTCCCCTCCTATCCCCAAACCGGTAGCAACTACAGCGGCTGCTTCGGGGGCGAAGGGAATTGCTCCCAGGCCATAGAGGATCTCGGCGGGGAAGAAAACGTTGTGCCAGACCACCGGCCCCTTTTGGAGAAAGGCGGCTGCTGTCTGGTCGATGGTATTGAGCAGCAACCGGTGGGCCGCCTGCCAGGGATAATGCTTCTTTTGGGCCGCTACGGCCTGCCTTAATATTCGATATGTCCAGGGAGATTTAAAGGCACGCCGGCGGAGGGCGTTTCCCAGGTGGGAGCGTAAGAGCTGGTAGATATCCATTACCGCACCTCTAGCATTTCTAAAAAGGCTTCCAGCCGCGTCTGCCACTGGCCGCGATTACCGCCGCTGAAATCCCCGTCCAGACGGAGGAGGGGTAGCTCTCTTTTTTCACAAAAAACCTTCAGGTCGAGAAAGTCGTACAAAGCGGCATCGCAGAACTTCATGACATGGTAAATAATACCCTGGATGGGAAACTGGTCTACAATAGCGGCCCAGTACCGGCGGCGCTTTTCGCGGTCGCTTACCATCCGGGGACAGGGGGGGCTTTCCAGGTAAAGCCTGGCCAGGTAGAGGTACGGGTCACCTTCCCCTATGGCGGTGATGGTTGGGTCCAGTAAAAGCCGCCGTCCATTGCAGCTATCCTCGAAAACAGATAAACCCCCGTACTCTTCCACTATGGTAATCAATTCCCACGGCAGGATACTACCGACCAGCAGCAGGCGCGGCTGCGAGGTGGCCTTCCCCCGGAGATGGTGGGCAGGCCGGGTAATTACATCCTCCAGCTTATCTACCTCCTGGAGACTAAGGGAAGTTTGCCACCTGGATAGCCCATCCATGATTGCTTTTCCTGCGGGCGGTTCTTCTCCCGCAGCCCGGCGGGTTAAAAGCCGGCGCCAGGTCGTCCTTTGTTCTTCCCACCAGGTAATGGCCGCCCATAAACGTTTTTCATCTAATTGATGCTGCCCGGCGAGAGCGGCCTCGACTGTCAACTGGCGTAGATTCTGGCTGAAATAAAAAATCGCGTCTTCATTTAGCCGGCGGGGTACATCGAGGACTATGGTCTTGCCCCCTGCACCATAATGGGGCCAGATATTAGCCAGGTGAATCATAGCGTTGCAGGAGCGGGCGATTACAACACCATCCAGGGGCGGCAACTCCTGCCTGATGGCTGCCTCAAGGCAACTCTGGACATAGGGGCAGAGGTTACCTACCAGGTATGTAGTGGCAAGCGGGTTATTGCCCTCGCGACCTAGCAGCCGGTAAGGGGTATACCCCAGGGCCGTTAAAATTTCCACCGGTGTATAGTGGCACAACCAACCCATTAAATGGCTCATATCTTGCTCCCGTCAATCCAGGCCTGCCGGGCCCCGTAGTATCATGTTACAACTCTTTTCTGCAACCTCGTTTGTCAAACGCTGGCCTACTTCAGGCAGCTTGATGAGAAACGGTTTCAGCCTTTCCCGTTGGTCCGGTTTCCCGCCTGTCGCTGACCGGCCAGTATCTGATACTCGACTATACTTGCCGGCACATAGCCATAAAATCCAGGGATTCCATTTTACCATCACCCCCATGGATTATTACCATCCTCCTCAGCTATAACTATACCGCGAATCCACGATAACAACAAGACATTTACCTGGAACCGCATGCCAGCCATTGGCAATTCCGTCGTCCTCGTGGGCCTGGAAAGGCAAAGCGTACGGGTAGAAGTAGATATTAGCAATGGTTTGCCTGTTTGCGAGAGTGCCGGTCAAATTGTACAGATTAAAAGCTAAATCTAGAAGCGGAAAAATCTGCAGTTTTATCTTTTAATATTCATTGGAGGAACAATAACTTGAAGGAGGAATCCGTCAATGTATGTCGAAGTTTATCTATATTAGTAATTCCTGGTTTGGAGGATCAACCAATGTCGATTAAAACAAAGGTAAAAAATAACCATATTAACCAATTAATCCCTCGGGGGGGGGGGGGGGGGGTATTTTATTTATTAAAT